>CAYROZ010000091.1:0-7665 GCA_964426125.1 uncultured Oscillospiraceae bacterium | reverse complement strand
TCCGCAACGAGGGCATGGACACCAAGCACAACCCCGAGTTCACCACCGTGGAGCTGTATGAGAGCTACGCGGATTACAACGTGATGATGGACATCATGGAGGAGATCCTATCCACGGCGGCCATCGAGCTTTGCGGCAGCTATGAGATCCAGTGGCACGGCAAGACCATCAACCTCAAGCCGCCCTTTGCCCGCAAGAGCATGGCGGAGCTTGTGAAGGAATATCTCGGCATTGATTTCATGTCCAATCCCGACGACGCGTGGGCCGTGCAGGCCGCAAAGGACGCGGGCGTGGATATGGACGGCGTGGACCAGACCTGGGGCCAGGCGCTGTATGAGTGCTACGACCAGAAGGTCGAGAGCAATGTGGTCCAGCCCACGTTTGTCACGCTGCATCCGGTGGAGGTCTCGCCGCTGGCCAAGCGCAGTCCGGCCGATCCGCGCGTGACGGAGCGCTTTGAGCTGTTCATCGACGGCTGCGAGTTCTCCAACGCCTTCTCCGAGCTCAATGACCCGCTTGACCAGCGCGTGCGCTTTGAGCGTCAGGCGGCGATGAAGGCCGCCGGCGACGACGAGGCCACCGATATGGACGTGGACTTCTGCGAGGCGCTGGAATACGGCATGCCTCCCACGGGCGGCATGGGCATCGGCATCGACCGCAGCGTGATGCTGCTGGCCGGTGTGGACTCCGTCCGCGACGTGATCTTGTTCCCCACCATGAAACCGATGGACTGAAAAGGGAAAAAAGGAAACACTTCCGCAGCCTTAGTGCTTATGACTGACGGATAAAATGAATCGCCCTGACCGCATGGTCAGGGCGATTCGTTTTGAGGTGCACAGGTTGGAAAATGGATTTCATATAAAAAAACAGGTGCCTTGCGGCAACGGCGAGGCGCAGTCGGCGCTGCACTTGCGTTTCCGTCTGTACAAGGCTGAATATTGCGGCGGTTTTGTGCGGTAGGGAGTGGTTACTGTAATGTAATCTTTTTTTATCCACACTGTAACTTGTTAGCCGGACAAAGTTGGTATAATTCCAAGGTAAGTTAAAAAACGAGCAAATTCTGTACCATTCACAAGGAGGAACGGATCTTGAAGAAGTTTGCAGTTCTTGCGCTCGTGCTGTGCATGATTTTCACGTTCGGCATCTGCGCTTATGCTTCGTCCGGCGAAGCCTCTGGCGAGGCCTCCGGCGAGACGACCGCCGCCCCTGAATCCGTCACGGTCGAGGGCGCTTCCATCACCGACGAGATCGCCGGCTGGATGTACACCGAGGAAGACGGCGTGGTTACCGTCATCCAGAGTCCGCAGTCCGTCAAGGGCGAAATGGTCGTTCTGCTGCCCGGCATGATCGGTGACAAGCAGGTCGATGCGCTCGGCAGCGGCAATGCGGTCATGTCCAACAACAAGCTCAACGGCTCCTGGGTCCTGTTCCCGGAGGAACTGGGCTACATCGGCTCGTCCGCCATCCATGACTTCAACGACACCATCGCCTGGGTCATCCCCGAATCGGTCGGCGTGTCCGATGATCCCTGGCTGAGCTGCTCCGGCTATGTCATCACGGCCGAGGGCTCCTCCGCAGCGGAGGCGGCGGCGCTCAACGGAAAGGATGTTCAGAGCATTGACGGCCTTGCCAAGTTCACCGTGGAAGCCGGTGAAAACGGCTATATCACCCCCGCCGGTACCTACTATCTGCCGGCCGAGGTCGAGGGCCTTGACACCATCTTCACCGTGACCAGCGCGGAGAACTATAAGATCGCCTCCATCACGGTCGATGGCGAGACCACCACCTTTGGTGAGATGACGCAGGAGTACACCTTCACCTATGTGTTCTCCGCCGAGTCTGCGGCTGTCAGCGCTGAGTTCGTGGCTCTGGGCGAGGGCGAGACCGAGTCCCGCAGCTTCTCCACCGGCGCGACCTATGCCTACATCGACATCCTTGACGGCGCGGTCGCCGAGGGTACGGCCCTGCCGGAGGACCTTTACCTCATCCAGTCCTTTGAGACCAAGGTCACCGACTATGTCCACGCGCTGGGCGTTTCCACCGGTGTCTACTATGTTTACAACGGCGAGCTGTATGAGGAGGTCTATTCCTCCCAGGCCACCGAGACCGAGTTCTCCACCAAGGCCGAGATCATCAACTACATGTTCGAGAATAACGGCTGGGTCTACGGCGAGGACTACGACATCATCCGTCTGCACAACTATTATGCGAAGCTGACCAGCGGCCCCAGCCGCGGCACGGTCGCCATGTTCTGCACCTACCTTTACAAGCTGGTGGACGACACCGCCGCTTCCGGCGAGCCCTCCGGCGAAGCCTCTGCGGAGCCTTCCGGCAGCCCGCTGGACGGCCAGACCGTCTACTCCGCCGACAACGTTGACCACGCCTCCGTGTTCACGCAGGGCGAGGGCGAGTACACCATCAACGACCTTGTGGTGTTCTGCTACACCAGCGGCCGCGGCCCGTCCGAGTCCGGCAACTTCTACGGCGTCGGCTCCCAGGTCCACATCGACGGCGGCACCGAGGGCAAGATCCCGGTCAGCGATATCCACTATGACACCGCCATCCTTACGCTGAACAATCCCCAGATCCTCGGCACCAACAACTCCATCTATTCCACCGGACGCGGCCTCGCCATCATCAACGGCGGCGACATCTTTGCCTGCTCCTCCGGCGGCCATGGCCCCTATGTTTCCCAGGGCGGCCAGATCCTGCTCAACACCGACGGAACCAACCTTATCAATGAAGATGGCTCCGTGAACATCACCGACCCCGAAGCCACCAAGATCCCCGATAACTCCATCGCGGCCATGGGCCAGAATGCCGACGGCAGCAACGCCCTCGTGCTCAACGAGCATGACGACGATGTGACCGTGATCGTGTCCGGCCTTGACGCCGGCACCGCGCTCGCCACCGACAAGGGCGGCGGCACCATCGTGGCCAACCAGGTCGTCACCAAGTGCTATGGACTGCGCTCCGCCGGTGTTTACACCATCGGCTACTCCGAGAGCTGGGTGTATGTGTTCAACTCCGACTGCACCTCCAACCTCGACGCGGCGCTGTGCTCTGCCTCCGCCGGTTACGGCTATGCCTTCAACTGCCGCCTGCAGGGCTGCATGGGTCTGAAGGTTCGCGCTTCCGGCAACACCAACACCGAAGACGCCGGTCTTTGGGTCGAAAACTGCCGCATCGCCGCCAGCTATGACGCGGCGGATGAAGAAGCGGCCTATGTGGTCGGCTCCCCCGAGGAGTTCATCGCCGAGATCGGCGAGCAGGCCGGCATCGAGCCGCAGGGCAAGGATGAAAGCTATGCCGATTACCTCCTGCGTGCGGACGCGGCGCTGTATGAATACATCGTAGAGCAGGGCAACGACTACGGCTCCTCCATGAACATCTTCATCGATCCCGCCAACAACCCCCACTACAACGAAGGCGGCATCACCTGGTGGTACCTTGACCGCTCCAAGACCCCCGGCTACTCCGGCGGCAACAAGTTTGCGGTCATCTACTCCGACGGCTCTCCCGCCGTTGTGAACGTCGATTCCTGCCTGCTCACGAACGACAACTACACCGACTACGGCCCCGAGTCCGATTGGTGGAAGGGTCTGAGCGAGGCGGAGCGGTCCATTTACACCCCGGCCGATAACCTCATCGCCTCCGCGGAGAACGGCGGCAAGCTGAACGTGACCTTCGTCAACGAAAACTCCTCCACGAAGTGGGATGTGACCGGCGAATCCGACGAGACCTGCGAGATGGTCGGCGACTTCTATGTCGGCCCGAAGAACACCAACGCGGTCAACGCCACGCTTGTCAACTCCGAGTGGACCGGCACCGTGATCTATGCCGATCCCAGCCTTGCCACCTCCGGTGAGGTCGGCGAGGAGGCCGTTGGCTCGGCCAACATCGTGCTGAGCGAAGGCTCTGTCTGGACCGTTACCGAGACCTGCACAGTCAACACCCTCACGGTGGACGACAGCTCCAGGATCATCGGCACCGTCACCGAAAATGCGGACGGCAGCTTCACCGTGGCCCCCGCGGGTGAGCAGTCCGCTGCCGCTTCCGGCGAGCCTTCCGCCGAGCCCTCTGCGGAGCCTTCCGCCGAGCCCGCTGCCGCGGCCGGTGCGATGAGCGATGAGGAAGCCTTTGCGGCTTATGTGCAGTATCTGCGCGAGTTTATCGCTGTCTACGACGGCGAGGGCGACGGCTCCGGCTTTGACGATGGCGCCCGCACCATGGCGGCCGGTGAGCTGGACACCGTGGCCTATGGCGACGATGTGACCGCTTTCCCGTTTGAGATGTTCGTGAACGTATTCGGCGCGGACAGCTACGACGTGTGGTACGCGGCCAACGTTGGCTGAAAAACCCATCCAACACGCAAAGGGAGCGCTTCGGCGCTCCCTTTTTCATGCAATTTGTGTGATTTTCAGTTGTCAAGGCGGCTTTCACGTGGTATATTGAATTGATATGGTTATACGAAAAACGACAAAAACGCTTGCCGCGCTGCTGATCGCAGGGCTGCTGGGCAGTGTGCTCATGCTGTCCGCGCTGGCGGCGGGCGGAGATATAACGGAATTTCTGCGCGAGGCGCTGCAAACCGATGCTGCGACCATCACGCTGTATACACCCACGGAGCGCTTTTCCTCCTGCGGCGAGATCCTTTACAGCGACGAGACCGGCGCGATGCAGCTGGCCGTGAGCGGGGAGGAGATCGCGGTGCTGCAAAGTGCTGCGGCCAGCAGCGAGAGCGTGTATACACCGCGTGAGGAATCGGAGAGCGACAGCGAGGAAACCGAAACCTGGGACGGCGAGATGCCCTATGTGAAAGAGGGGTATGTGCTGGTGACGCTGCGCGCCGAGGGCATGGACGAATATCGTGCCTGCATCGCGGAGGAATACACCATCTCGGCGGATGAGCGTGCGTCCCGCCGCGAGGCCGAGCAGGCCGCCCGGGACGCCCAGATGACGCAGGAGAGCACGGAGAGCACGGAAGAGGAGACGACGACGGCTGAAACGGCGGCGGAGGATCCGGAGCCGGTGTCAACGCCTGTGGCCACGGTGCAGCCGCTTGTGCTGCCGGTGGAGAAGAAAACGCTCACTGACCGCATCGGCGCGCTTTCCGGCGGCGAGTTGGCGCTGCTGATCGCGGTGATGGTGCTGGGCGTGGCGGTGCTTTGCGAGCTGGTGCTGCTGGTGGTGTATAAGCGCCGGGCGGAGAATGTGGCCAAGAACTATCTGCGCGCCAAAGCGGCGATGGACGCCAACAAGCGCGAGCTGTCCGCCGCGCGCACAAAATCGCTGCGTCTGGAGCGGGAGCTTTTGCACGAGCGGGAGAAAATGACCGCCGTGCGCGAGGAGCTTGAAAAGCTCAAGGGTGTGCGCCCGAAGAAGAAAGCCGACCCCGCGCCGGAGAGCGAAGCCCCGGAGCGGAAAAAGAAAACCGACTACGACCTGGACTATCTCAACTGGACAATGTGAGACCGTCAAAGAAGTAGAAATCTGGCAGCGAAGCCCGAACGGGCGAGCCGCCCGCCGGGGGCGGGCGTAAATCCGCGGGGCCTTGTGCCCGAAGATTATGCCGGCCGAATTCACTTCGGCCGTGCAGATCAAATCCAGCTTGAAAAAAGTCCGTTAGGACTTTTTTGACAAGCTGAAAAGCCTGACCGTTTGGTCAGGCTTTTTTGCTGCTTGTATTGTTTTGTGGTTTACGGCTGGGAGCGCTTTTTGCCCAGATACGCTTCCTTCACGCGCTCGTCGGCCAGAAGCTCGGCGCCGGTGCCGCTCATGGTGATGCGGCCGGTTTCCATCACATAGGCCGTGTCGGCGCACTGGAGCGCCATGTTCGCGTTTTGCTCGATCAGGAGGATGGTAACACCCTGCTTGTTGATCTCGCGTATGATGTCGAATATGCCCTTGACAACGAGGGGCGCGAGACCGAGACTGGGCTCGTCCATCATCATCAGCTTCGGCCGGCTCATCAGCGCGCGGCCCACGGCCAGCATCTGCTGCTCGCCGCCGGACAGTGTGCCGCCGGGCTGCCAGCTGCGCTCCTTCAGCCGGGGGAACAGATCGTACACCCAGCGGATGTCGTCCTCCAGATCGTCGTTTCGCAGATACGCGCCCACGCGCAGATTTTCATAAACGGTCAGATCGGGGAAAATGCGTCGTCCCTCCGGCACCAGCGTGATGCCCTTGGACACGATGCGGTCCGGCGACAGGCCGGTCAGATCCTCCGCCTGCAGGCGGATGCGTCCGCTGGCGGGCTTTACAAGACCGGCGATGGTGCGCAGCGTGGTGCTCTTGCCGGCGCCGTTGGCGCCGATGAGTGTGACGATGCTGCCCTCGGGCACGGTGAGGGAAATGCCCTTGACGGCCTCGATGCCGCCGTAATTGACCTTCAGATCGTTGATTTTAAGCATCTTCCGCCACCCCCAGATACGCGTCGATCACGCGCTGATTGTTTTGGATATCGTGCGGTTTGCCCTCGGCGATCTTGCTGCCGAAGTCAATGACGTAAATATAGTCGGAGATATTCATGACCAGCTCCATGTGGTGCTCGATGAGGAAGATGGACAGGTCGTGCGTTTTACGGATCTCGTGGATGAATTCGCTGAGCTCCTGCGTCTCCTGCGGGTTCATGCCGGCGGCAGGCTCGTCGAGAAGCAGCAGCTTCGGATCGGTGGCCAGCGCGCGGGCGATCTCAAGCCGCCGCTGCAGACCGTAGGGAAGGGAGGTGGCCAGCTCGTTTGCGTATTTGTCCAGACCCTGCTCGGCCAGCAGCGCGGCCGTTTCCTCGCGCATACGGGCCTCCTCGCGGCGGTTGGCGCGGAAGGTGGCGGAAAACACGTTCTGCTTGGCGTGCAGATGCTTGGCCACGAGCACGTTTTCAAACACCGTCATGCTCTTCCAAAGACGGATGTTCTGGAACGTGCGGGCAATGCCGCGCTTGGTGATCTGGTCGGGGGTGGGGGTGATGGGCGGCTCCTGGATGTAAAGCTCGCTGTTTTCGCCCTTGTACTGTTTTTTCATTTTGCCGGTCGGGTGGTTGCGAACGATGGGCTCGCCCATGAACTCCACCAGGCCGTTTGTCGGCTCGTACACGCCGGTGATGCAGTTGAAGGCGGTGGTCTTACCGGCGCCGTTGGGGCCGATGAGCGCGGTGATGCTGCCCTTGTCGATGCTCATGGACAGATTGTTCACGGCTACCACGCCGCCGAACTGCATTGTGACGTTTTCCACGCGCAGCGCGGGAACGGTTTTGATCTCACTCATGCTCGCTCACCTCCAGGTCGGCGGGTGCCGCTTTTTTCTTTCCGATCTTTTTTATCAGTCCGCCGATGCCGGCAAAGTTGAGCTCCTTGTCGCCCATGATGCCGCGCGAGAAGAACAGCACGATGACCATGATGACGATGGAGAACACGACCTTGCGGAAGCCGTCGCGGAAGAAGGGCACGCTCATGCCGAACAGCTTGCCGCTGTCGAGGAAGCGCAGCCACCATTCGTTGCACGCGATGTAAAGGAAGGAGGCAATGCAGCTGCCGGAGATGGAGCCGATGCCGCCGATGACCACGATGAGCAGGATCTCATAGGTCATGGCGGTGGTAAAGCTCTTGGCCTGAGCCTGGGTGGCAAACATGGCGAACATGCCGCCCCCCACCCCGGCAAAAAAGG
>CAYROZ010000090.1:0-7800 GCA_964426125.1 uncultured Oscillospiraceae bacterium | reverse complement strand
CATTGGTAAGAACCTATTTGCTGCTGTCGTATATGATGGATGGTATTTCCCGTTCTGAATCACGGCCGTAGGATATCTTTGAGATGTATCCGCAAATGTGTTTCCAATGGATTTTCGCGTTTTGAAAAAAATCATCCCGGAGTTCCACTCTGCTGTGAACCTCCGGGAGTGATTTGCGCAGATGACCGGAATTGCCGCAAACAGCGGCAAGGCTTCGCTGCGTTTTTTACCAATTTAGGCTCTTGATTGAAAATGCGGATTACAGGAATATCAAAGATACTGTTGTCTATGATGTTATCTCTGCCGGAAGAATGGAACTACACCACAAGAGGTCTGGCTTCCATCTGCAAGGAAGGGACGGACAGTATCGGCTCTGCACTGAAAGAATTGGAGCGTGCCGGGTATATCGTCCGCAATAGGCTTCGGGACAGCAAAGGTAAAATTGTGGATGTGGAGTATATCATCTACGAAACACCCCATGTGCCGGATGTGGCTGACCCGTGTGCGGATGCGCCGGATACGGCCTGTCCAGATACGGAAAATCCGGATATGGATGACCCGTATCCGGGAAACCGACTGCAATTAAATACTCAGATCGGTTATCATTTCCCCAACGCTGGTCGCTGTCGCGTTGATGGCACGCATGAACACATCATCGTCATCCTCGTCTGCAAGCAAAACGCCGGTTGTCGCCAAAGCGCCAAGAGGCTGGGATGCCCCAAACCCGTATATAATGTCGTCCCCTCGAACAGCCGTGTCCTGCCCGGAGGCAAGTCGAACAAGACCATTTAGATTAACTTGAAGTTCGCCGCGTCCCTGCGCCGCTTTTGTTTCGTCCTTGTCCTTGTCGTCCCCGCCATACGGCTCATACCACACAACGCCCGCCTTGGCAAGCGCCGCAAAAAGCGCCATGATGCCAGCGCCGGTCAGCGAACGTCCAAGGCTCACTGCCGCGTTGTGCTGTGCTACGACCGAAGCGTCCGCGTTGGTCATGCCTTTGTATTTGCCGCGCTTGACCTCCGCTTCCTGTTCGCCCATTGCGGTCTTTATAGCCTTTGCAAGCTCCATCGTTGTGTTCACAACACCGGCTGGCGAGTAGTCCAAAACGGTATGCACGAGTGCGCCGGGTACTTGCGTGTAGTTTCCGGTCATGTTGCCAAGGCCAAACTCATGCGTTGTTTCAAAAAAGCGCCCGTTCTTTTCTCCGATACCGGCCATGTTCGCCGCCTCTCGAAGGATGGCAAGCCCCGTTCCAACTGGTGTATCTCGCTGGAACGAGCGATACCGCATATCATCCTCTGTGATGCGCTCGGCAGCAGCCTTGCTGATTCGGCTTCCGTGCTCTTTGAGCCGCTTCATGGCAACTTCGCTCTAGCCTTTGGTCTTGCCCTTCTGCATTGCGTCCGTAACATTCAAGCCCCATCCGAGCGCGCCCTCGCGGAAGTTGTTGAATCGGTTCCAAGCCTTGTTTGGTTTCGCTTCGCTGGTTCCGTTTCGCTTGTATGTCCGGTTTGTGATCTTCTCGTTTCTCTGCGAATATTTGCCTTCTGCCGCGTTTCGATTGATGTCAAGCGCGTTGTCAACACGGGCCTGGTCAATATATCCGCGCCGAATCGCTTTTGCTTCCTTTGCCCCCTCCGTTCTAGCCAACATACTGGGCTGATAGCCAACGGTTCGGTTCTGTGCAACTGTGCCGCCCTCCGCCGCCGTGCGTATCATGGAAAAGATAAAGTCGGGGATGATGCCGATATTATTTGCCGCACGGTCCATCGGAGAAAACTCCACGTTTGCCGCAACATTTCGTATGATTGTTCGCGTGTTGTAAAGATGGCTCAAATAGAGCCACGTGGAAAGTTTCTCCGCCGTGGTCGGCTTGATCTGGTCAACTGCAATGGCCGCTGCGGATGTCTGTGCAACCTCGTAAAGCTGATCTGCGGTCATCCGCTCCCGGATGATTTTGTTTATTCCCTTGCCCGGCTTATAGCCTCTCGTGTTCGCTATCTCTACGACCAAATCCTGAAGTCCGACAATATCGTTTGCATCGCGCAAGTCCTGTGCCCGCTCTGCATACCCGGATATTTGTGTCAAAACCGCGTTGTCTACCGTGTCCCCGAAAAGCTTCTGCGAGGCGACAGACTGGAAATCCTTGCTGGTCAAAGCGCCAAGGTTGATAAGCTCCACCGTTCGGTCAAGCCACGCCTTGTCCTCGCGCTTCGTTTTCTTGTCAAACGCGCGGTGCAGCGCACTGTCGGACAGACGAGCCAGTTTATCATAAAACTGTGTGGCAATCGTGTTCGCCGCCAGTCCAGCCTCCTGCTCGCTCATGCCGTATTTGCTGACATAGTAGTTCAGAATGTCATCGTATATCTTCTGTTTGGTCTGCCAGCTTTTTGTGATGATGTCGCGAAGCTTCGGGATATCAACGGCTGGCTCTGTCGGTGTGCTGAAAAAGTCGCCTAGCCCAAGCTGCTCAAAGGCGGCATCTTCCGCGTTTGTTACCTCGCGGGAAACGCGCTGCAAAAGGCGGTCGGCCTCTTTCGCTGTGCGCCGTTTGTTTGCGTTTGTGTTCGGATTCGGCCTTGCGCTTTCCAAAACTTCCATTGCCGTGCTTACAACATCCTCGCTGCCGCCGGAAAACTCTTCCCACGCTCGCAGCGATTGGGCTGCCCCTGTTTTCGATGGCTGGATAACATCGCGGTTGAACGCCCGCGCCTCCTCCCAGTTGTTGCTCTCGCGGGCTTGTCGGCAAAGCTCAGATTCTACCTTGTGCGCGAGCTTCACCTGATCCGGCGTATCTTGATGCCCGGATAAACCTGTGCCAGCGCAAACGCCTTCATTCGCACCGACCAGCTCTTGCCGCCCGCCTTCGCTCCGCCGTAGCCCACATAGCGCTCCGTCGCATCGAAAAACAGCTTCTGCTTCGGGTTCGGCCTTATGTCGATAACGCGGCTGCGGCCCCCGCCGCTCGATTTCCTCGCCACCGACTACTCACCCCCAAAGCCAACAAAAAAAGTGAGACCAAACCCTCAACAGGTCTGGCCTCACTTCGGCGGCACTCTCTTTTCGGCTGCAAACGGCGCTCATCGGCGCTCTCGGCAGCTCGTATTCACTTCTCCGGCAGATATAGCTCAACCACCGCATTGCACCGAGGACACGTCACATCTACCCCGTGTACCTCAGCCCCATACCGCGCCTTCGCTACCGTCCGCCCACAACAAGGACATTTCAGCCTGTCCTCGTCCAGTTTCGTCCGGGTTTCTTTCGGTTTTTCTCGCCCCGATACCAGCATCCAGTACCCCTCCTTTTCCCCCTGGGGGGGTGTCCATTGGCGGAGAGAAAGGGATTCGAACCCTTGCACGGGTTTATCCGCCTGCTTCCTTAGCACGGAAGTCCCTTCACCACTTGGGTATCTCTCCCGGTAGCCTTGTTTATAGCCTTGTATATAAATTATTTTATACTAAGCTCTACAAGAGTACGGAATGTCTGTGTATTCTACCTAGCCCCCCGCCGCCGAGCGACCCGCGTTTTTCCCCTATGGGGGGTGGTTGCTTGACTTTCGGGGGGTAGGGCCACCACCGCGGAACGGCTTTGATCTCACGCCCTACGCCCCCACCCCCGACCGGGTCAATTGCCCCGCGCAGCCCGTCAGCAGCGCCGCGCCTGGCTGATTGGAATAGCGCCCGCGATTACTCCAAGTATCGGCATAAATCTTATTATGCCGAATTGACGTCACACGCTAAAGCGCGAAAGAAGCCTTGATTCCCAAGGGCTCGCGCTCGTTCTCCCTCTGTAGCAGCCACGCCAAAGGCCGAAAACGATTACTCGCCGTTGTTTATTCACTGCTTCCTGCATGCTTATGCGCTACTTCCCGATGTCCTCGAGCTTCGCGCCGACGAAGGTGATGCTCACGCTCGACCCATGCTCTCCGGCGCTCTTGTCTATCCATCCGCCGTTGCTAGGCTGCTTGAGTGCGTTCAGGCAGCCCTGCGCCAGCTTCGGCGTGCTCGTCGCTGTCCGGGCTAGCCAGCTTTCCCGCCGGTCTCGCGCGCGTGCGGTTATAGCTTGATATTTTTTAAAGCTACTAGGGTTATACTCTTCCTTACATAGCTGGTCTAGTCTTTCTTGAGAGAGGTTAAGGAAGACTCTCATACCAGCTGAATCAGGAAAGACACCCTGTTCCTCGCACTGGTCGAAGTACTCGTTAATCGCCCTCTCCAGGTCTTCCGGCTCCGCGTATCGCGGCTTTGGCCCACGCTTTCCCATGCTGTCACCTCCCTGCCGTCTACAAGGCTAACTCTCTTTCTTGCGCGCGACTCTACATCATCCCGCCCGCACTGTCAACACCCCCTTATTTGTTGTTCGCGCGTGCCATACCCATTAAATACCGCGTTCGCGGCGCTGCTTTCGCCGTGGCGACCTGCCGTGCGTTTTTCCGTGCGTTTTCGGCTCCAAAAAAATTTTTTAAAAAACCTCTTGACATACATGGTGTGTATGTGTTAAGATACAGCCATCGAGAGCGAAAGGAGGCGCAGCGATGGGAACCGAAGCCGAACGCCAGGACACGCGAAAGGCGATGCTTTACGATCTTCAAAAGGTCATTCTTAGCACGCCCGACCTCGACAAGCGGACGGTTGAAATAATCATCAAGATCATGGATGATTATATCGACGTGGCAAACCAGAAATAAGCCGAGCGGGGCGGGCAACCGCCCCGGCCTGAAGGAGTGAGAGACACGGCGAGAAAAACGACCACCAGCAGCGAGGTTAAAATGCGCTGGATGAAGGCAAATTACAAGCGCTATCAAGTACAGTTTCGCGTGGTTGACGATGCCGACTTGATCGAATACATCGAAGCGAATAAAGAGCGCATCGGAACAACCGAGCTTTTCCGCGCAGGAATCGAAAGAATAAAAAACGAGGGGTACTAATTCCCCTCTTAAATATGACATACACACTGTGTATGTACTACAAGAAAGGTATCTCCATAACAGCCGAAACGCCGCGAGGCGTCCACGGGAACCGCCCCACCCGTGCTGATGATGGCAGGGCAGAAAGGAATAACGCAATGACCCGCTTTTATCTCGCCGCCCAGAAGGAATTGAAAGGCAAGCACTACGCCTTTGTTTTTTCCGTCAAGCCGGGCGAAAACGTCCCCGCCGTTCTCGCGAATCTTGGTGTCATCTTTTCGGAGATTTGCGAAAACAAAAGGGCTGCCGAAGCCCTCGCGGACAAGTGGAACCAGATTTTCCGCGAGAATGGAACATCGGTTTTTTGCTGACCGCACCGGACACCTTGGAGCCGCCGCACCGGCCAAAGCGACGGCACCCCATCAAAACAAAATAGGAGGTAACCCCATGCACATTTACGCCGAATGGAACGAGGACGGAGCTTTTCAAAACGGCCTGTTTGCAAGCTGGGCAGATTTCCACGCTGCAACATTCAGCCCGGATATTGAATTGCTGGTCGTCTGGCAGTGCTGACCCATGAGCGCCCCGAATGATTCCGGGGCGCTTTCCTCTTGACAAGGGGGCGCGGATGCTATACAGTGCCGCGCAAGGGGAGAATTATTCTTGTGCAGGCTTGGAGGCATTCCCATGCTTGCCGATTTCCTCGGCGACATTACCACGCCGGGCATCAAAAACCCGCTTCACATTCCGCCGGTCACGCTGGCGGAGCTGGAGGAGCTTTGCCCATTCACCGATGAGGAACGCGCCATTTTGCGATACCGGGCGCGGGGCTTTTCGATTCTTGAGATCAGTTTTTTGATGCAGGATGATTTCGGCAAGCGCTATCCAGGCGGCCAGTATTCCGACCGCAAAGTGGCCCGGCGCATACGAACAATTAAAGACAAAATAGCAAGAGCGATGGAGTGATTCCACCGCTCTTTTTTGTCGTCTTTTTGTCCCGTTTCCGGCGCGTTTCTGTCCGATTGCCGCCCCCAAAATGCCCTACCATTTTATCAGCGGGCAAAGCCCGACTTTGATAAAAGGAGGATAAACACATGGCAGACTTTGTTGCAGGCAGAGGAACGGAGGCGATGAGCATCGTCGGCATGTCGGCAGCGGGGCTCGCCCTGCTCGGCCAGTGGCTCGGCGGCGCTGGTCGTGCGGTGATGCAGACCGCAAACGGGCAGCAGGCTGCGCCCGCCATGCCGAACATCGTTGTTCTTGGCGACACCGGAAGCGCGGGCAGCGGCAATTGCTCCAAGGACACCGTGAGCAAGGAGACGTTCGATCTCGCGCTGCGCCTGTCCAATTCCGAGCGTGACAACGCGATCCTGACCGCCGAGCTGGCTTCTGAAAAGAAGATGTCCGATGTCTTCACGACGCTCAACGACAAGATCAATCAGGTCGTGACGAACCAGACGGCCATCAACTCCGCGCAGGCGGTGACCAACTGCGCGGTCACATCTCAGCTCGCCGTGCTGAACAACAACGTGGCCACGCTCATGGGCCTGACCAAGACGGTCATCCCCAACGGCAACGTGTGCCCCGGCTGGGGAGACGTAACTGTCTCCGTCGGCACGACCACGGCCGCGGCCTAACCCAAAGGGGACGGCATCCGCCGTCCCCGAATTGAAAGGAGAACAGCATGATCGTAACAAGAGAGCAGGTCTGCAACGGAGTGGTCAACTACGTCTACTCTGACCTCGCCCCGAAAGCGCCGGGGCTCAAGAAGTTCGGCCTTTATACCGCCATCCCCGGGCTTCCGCCTATCGTCATGGAGAAGATCGAGGAACTTCACAGCAACGCGCTCTATCGCAGCTGCTTTGACGAAAACGGCAATATCATCCTTGATGAGGCCTGCGAGCGCCTGAAAAACGGAATGCAGCACTGCGAGAACATCGAATACGAGGGAATCCGCTTCCGCGAGGCCGACGTGAACGCGCTGCGCGAATATATCGAGAGGTCTTAACATGAAGATCATAAAATGTCTGACGGAATTAATCGGCGAGGAGCTTGCCGATGCAAAGAAATATGCCGAGCTGGCATTGACCTATGCCGCCGACCAGCCGGATGCGGCGAAGCTTTTCCGCGAGCTGTCCGATGAGGAGATGCGCCACATGGAGCGCCTCCATAAGGCCGCCGAAAAGGTGATCGAAGAACACCGGCGCACAAAGGGCGACCCGCCCGCCGAAATGCTCGCGGTGTACAACTACCTGCATGACCGGCACATCGCCGAGGCGAAAGAGGTCAAGATCATGCAGGGCATGTACGATGCGCGGTAATTCGGTAGCATTTTTAGTAGCATTTTTGCGTTCAAACTAGCGTTTTTCAGCCCGTTTTCGCGGCCATGCGTCCGCCTCCGCGAACGCCTATAAAACAACAAAAGCCTTGATAAACCTAGCTTTTCTAGGAATATCAAGGCTTTTCGCTTTGGTACGAGTGGCGATACAGAACTTTTTGAAAAACGCAGTAATATCAACGGTTTTCGGCTTTCGGACAACAGATTTTCTTGCTTGTAACTTCATAACAAACCCATAAATTTGAGGCGATTGTTGAAAAGCAGTCGCCTTTTTCTATACCCAAGTGACCCTACCAAAAGTGTTGCATTTCGGGTGGAAAAATCGCCGTTTGTTCATCTGTGTCCTTCCTTACGCAAGGGGCATGGGTCTTTTCTCATGTGGAGGGCATCGGGGGCATACAGGCGGCGAAACCGCCCAGAATCAACACTTATCAAAATCACGGAAAGGAGGTGCGGAAGATGGCTGTATTTCGTATCGAAAAGACCAGAGATTACACGGTTATGTCAAATCATCATCTGCGGGATATGTCGCTGTCCCTAAAAGCAAAGGGGCTTC
>CAYROZ010000089.1:0-7998 GCA_964426125.1 uncultured Oscillospiraceae bacterium | reverse complement strand
CCCGCGCTGATGAAGGAGGCCATCTCCCGCATCGCCGCACCCGCCATCCGCAACGCCGGCACCTTCGGCGGCAATCTGGGCAACGGCTCGGCCAAGGCCGATTCCGTGCTGATCGAGTTTGTGGCGGATGCAAAGCTGCGGCTGGTATCCCTGCGCGGCGAGCGCGTGGTGGACATCGACAAGTTCTATCTCGGGCGCAAAAAGCTCGATCTTGCCGCCGATGAGCTGATCGCGGAAATTTTGCTGCCGCGCACGGGACTGGATAACTACGGCTACCAAAAGGTCGGCGGCCGCGAGGCGCTGGCCATCTCCCGCGTGTCCTTCGCGGCACTGCTGGATGTGAGCGATGGCCGCATCACGCGTTTTGCCGCGGGCTTTGGCGCGGTGGCCGATACGGTTTTGCGCTTTAAGGACGCGGAGGAAATGCTGCTCGGCAAAACGATCGAGCAGGCCAAAGCGCTCAAGCCGGAGCTTCTGCGCGCCTATGACGAGCGTCTTGTGCTCACGCGCGGCCGTGTCAGCGCGGAATACCGCAAAAGCGTTTGCCTGAATCTGCTGGCCGATTTCCTTGCGGAAAAAGGCATATAAAACCCCCAAGGAGTGACCGCCATGTTTGAACTTACGATAAACGGCAAGTCCTATACCGCCGAGCGCGATAGGAAGCTGCTGGAATACCTGCGCGAGGAGCTTGGGCTCACCGGCGCGAAGGACGGCTGCAGCGAGGGCGCCTGCGGCGCGTGTACCGTGCTGGTCGATGGCAAGAAAACCAAGGCCTGTGTGCCGTCTCTCAGCCGCCTCGTGGGCAAAAGCGTTCTCACGATCGAGGGCATCGACCCCGCGGAAATGCGCGTTTATGAGCACTGCTTTGCCGAGGCCGGCGCCGTGCAGTGCGGCTTTTGCATTCCCGGCATGATCCTGTCCGCAAAGAGTCTGCTCGATGTGAATCTCAACCCCACGCGTGCCGACGTGAAGCAGGCCATCCGCGGCAATCTCTGCCGCTGCACGGGCTATAAGAAAATCGAGGAAGCCATTTTGATGGCGGCGGAATTTTTCCGCGAGAAGAAGGAGATCCCTGCCGCGCCCACGACCCTGCATATGGACGAGCACGCCAAGCGCATCGATGCGGCGGAAAAGGTCAACGGCAGCGGCATCTATGTCGATGATATCCACATCGACGGGATGCTTTACGCAAAGCCTGTCTATTCCCGCTATCCGCGCGCGCGCATCGACCGCATCGACATCAGCGCCGCCGAGGCGCACCCCGACTGCGTGCGCGTTTTGACGAAAAAGGATGTGCCCTGCAACAAGATCGGCCATCTCAAGCAGGACTGGGACGTGATGATGGGCGAGGGCGACATCACGCGCTATGTGGGCAATGTTCTCGCCGTGGTGGCCACGGATAAAAAGGAAAAGCTCGAGGAGATCGCCGCGCTTGTGCAGGTCGATTATACCGAGCTTCCCGCTGTGACGAATCCCTTTGATGCCCTGCGGGGCGATGCGCCGCTGCTGCACCCGGACGGCAACGTGATGAGCCGTGCCAATCTGGTGCGCGGCAATGCGGATGAGGCCATTGCCAAGAGCAAATACGTTGTCACGCGCAAGTATAAAACCGGCTGGCAGGAGCACGGCTTCATGGAGCCGGAGTGCTGCGTGGCCATGCCGGAGGGCGACGGCCTGCTTATCTATACCACCAGCCAGTCGATCTACGATGTGCAGCGCGAATGCGCGAAGATGCTGGGTCTCGAGCCGGAAAAGGTCCACTGCCGTGCGCCGCTCGTGGGCGGCGGCTTCGGCGGCAAGGAGGATATGTCCGTTCAGCAGTACGCCGCGCTCATGGCCTGGGCCACGAAAAAGCCCGTCAAAGTAAAATACACCCGCCAGGAGTCGCTCAACTACCACGTCAAGCGCCATCCCATGGAGATGGAGTTTACCACCGCTTGCGACGAAAACGGCATCCTCACGGGCATGAAGGGCGTCATCATCGCCGATACCGGCGCGTATGCCTCGCTGGGCGGCCCGGTGCTTCACCGCGCCTGCACCCATACCGCGGGCCCGTATAACTACCAGAACATCGACATTTTCGGCATGTCGGTCTACACCAACAACGTCGTTTCCGGCGCGTTCCGCGGCTTCGGCGTGACGCAAAGCTGCTTTGCCACGGAGATGAACATCAATCTGCTGGCCGAGATGGTCGGCATCGACCCGTGGGAATTCCGCCGCCGCAACGCCATCAAACCCGGTGACATTCTGCCCAATGGCCAGACCGCCGACCCCAACACCAACATGGCCGCGTGTCTCGACGCCGTGAAGGACATTTACTACGCCCATCCCTACGCGGGCATCGCCTGCGGCTTTAAAAACTCCGGCACCGGCATGGGCAAAAAGGACATTGGCCGCGTGCTGCTGTCCGTGGAGGACGGGAAAATACACATCCGCACCTCCGCGTCCTGCATGGGGCAGGGCATCGGCCAGATGACGCTCACGGAGATCTGCCACGTCACGGAGCTTGACCCCGCGCTGTTTGTCTTTGAAAACGCGGACACCATCCGCACGCCGGACGCCGGCACCTCCACCGCCTCGCGCCAGACCGTGATGACGGGCGAGGCCGCCCGCCGTGCCGGTGAAAAGCTCAAGGCCGCGCTTGACGAGGGCAAGACCATTGCCGAGCTCGAGGGACAGGAGTTCTTCGGCGAATATTCCGCCCAGACCGACCCCCTCGGCGCGATCAAGGAAAACCCCGTCAGCCATGTGTCCTATTCCTACGGCGCACAGGTCATCATCCTCAACGACGAGGGCCGCATCGAAAAAGCGGTCTCCGCGTTCGATGTGGGCACGCCTGTCAACATCCAGTCGGTCGAAGGCCAGATCGAGGGCGGTATGCTCATGGGCATTGGCTACGGCGTGACGGAGAAATTCGAGTGCGTGGACGGCTACCCCAAGAGCAAGTTTGGCACCATCGGCTTCATGCGTGCCACGGAGGCGCCGGAGCTCGAGGTCATTCTCTGCCGTCCGAAGGACGAGGACAAGCTGCCGTATTCCCTCGGCGCGAAGGGCTGCGGCGAGCTTTGCATGATCCCCACGGCTCCGGCCTGCGCCCATGCCTACTGGCGCTATGACGGCCAGTTCCGCCAGAGCCTGCCGCTGGAGCACACGCCTTATCGCAAGTAAAAAACCGCATAAAAAGCTACGGGACACAGCCGCCTTGGCTGTGTCCCGCTTTCGTGTCAGGATATAAAGAAATCCGCGTATAGCGAGCTGTCGTTCAGTGCAGCAAGCATTTGAAGCGTTTCCGCCAATTCCACGTCGCCCTGTGCAAGGGGGAAGATCAGACCGCCCAGGCAAAAGCCGTGCAGCATACAGGGTACATCCGCGCGAAGCTGTTTGACGAAGCTGAACGCCTCGCGCGCCGCCAGGGACGGGTCCGGCGCATCCTCGAGGGATAAAAAAACATAGCGCAGCGTGAGGTTTTTGGTCTTTCGCACGGCGGCGGAGAGTGCGGGAGTATCCCGCGCAAAACCGTCTGTCCCGATGCAAAGCCCCACGGGCTCCAAATAACCGGCGGGCAGCGCGCCGTCCATGGCCTGATCCAGCGCAGAAAGCGCCCTCGGAGAGCTCACAAGATAGCGGCATTTTCCCTGCACGGCGCAAATTTCCGCGCGCTCAAGTTCATCGGTGTGCAGAAAAATGTGCCTTGCCGGGATGCCATTATCGCAGAACGACACGGCCTCGGCGGCGCGGGCCGTTTCCACGCCATCGCAGCCAAGGCGGCTCAGATCGGCGGGGAGGGGGCTGGTGGAGAGAATTTTTGTGAGAGAGCGCATGAAATACCTCCGGGAAGCGGCGCTTGACTTTGCGCCTGCAATGGGATAAGATGGGGCCATAAACTGCCACCGGGCAGGAATGTTCAAAGCATTCGTATGCGCATCGTTAGGTCTTGGAAGATGCGCATGGGAGTGCTTTATTTTTTTGAAAAAGGAGATAGAAAAAATGGCATGGATCGCTTTGTTTGTTGCGGGCTTGGGGGAGTGCTTCTGGTCGGCTATGATGAAGCTCAGCGACGGATTTTCCCGCCTTGGCTACAGCATTGCCACGGTGGCCGGTATGATCTTCAGCTTCGCCGCGCTCATCGCCGCCACAAAAACGCTGCCGCTCAGCTTGGCCTATCCGATCTGGACAGGCATTGGCGCGGTGGGGGCCGTGGTGATCGGTGTGGTGTTTTTCAAAGACCGCATCAACCCGATCACTTGGGTGTTTGTGGCGCTGCTGGTGATCGGCATCGTGGGCATCAAGCTCACCGCCGGGGAATGAGGCCAGTATAGCGCAAAAATGCATTTGTGAAAAGAAAAATGTACAACAGCCGAAACGGCATCGGGAGCAAAACCGGTACGTTTCGGCTTCTTTTCGCGATCATCACAATACGCCTTGCGGCCAGAGCGGAAATAGTATAGAATATACCCTGTTTTTGCCTGTGGATCCCCCGGGGGAAAGGAGCGGCGGCACACCGGCTGCCACGGAGATATGATATACACGGATGAAGAGATACTGAAAAAATTACAGCGAGACCGCGAAATGGGGGCGGTCATGCTGATGGAGGAATACGCCGGGCTTATATGGTCTGTTTGCGAAATGTACTTGGACAATGAGGAGGATATTCGGGAATGTGTAAACAGCACGTTTGCGGATTTTTGTCTTGAGCGGGAGAAATTCGATGCGAAAAAGGCAAGCCTGAAAACCTATCTTTGCGCCATTGCGCGAAACAAGGCGATCGACTGCTATCGGACAAACCGCCATCACCAGGCCCTGCTGGAAAGGGCGGAAGAAGCCTTCGACAACGGCGCGGCCGGGGATCGGCTGGCGGAACGGCTGGAGGAGGCCGTGGAACAGCTCGAACCTCTGGACGGCCGGATCTTACGGATGAAGTATTATGGCGGCCACAGCTATCAGGAGATCGCGGATGAGCTGGGATTGAAGGAAGGGGCCGTGAAGATGCGCAGTATGCGCAGTCGGCGAAAGCTGCTGAAGATACTGATCGGCACCTTGATCCTGCTGCTTCTTGCGGCCTGCGCGGCGGCTGTGATCGGCCACTACCACTTCTCTGAATACGGCGGGATCGTCTGGTCGAGCGAAGTGCGGATGTACGAGCTGGACGATGGGGAATACTCCTGCCAATTCGATGGCCATCGCCTTTGCGTTGACGATGCGTTTTTTGCCGCTTTGGACGATGGCTCGGCGGAGGGCATGGTAACGCTGTATCTTACCATCACGCCGCCGGGGGATGTTCAGAGCCTGGACGAGTATGCGGCGCAGGAGAATTATCTGGATCGCTTCGATTTGTTCAGCAACCGTCCCGGCGTCTGCCAAAGCAGCATGAAACAGACATGGGATGATGAGCACAAATGCCTGAAATACCAAATCGAGATGAGCCTGGACACAGAGGAAGCAAATCCGGACCGCATCACCATGCCGCTGTATATGGGCGAGGAGCATCTTATGGATATCACGCTGGTACCTGCCCGCTTCCGGGAATTTGAGATGGAGCAGAAAAGCATTGCGTTTGGGGATGATCTCGAGTGGCTCCCGGGCCCTGCGCTGGCAGGAGAGGAGCAGACGGTGGTCAATATGATCCAGTATAGTGACGGCACATGGAGCGTTTCACCACAGCTGACAAGCAGCCGCTACAGTCAGTTTCCAGCCGAACATTCATCGATCCTGCTGATCGGTGAGGATGAAACGGAATACGAGCTGCGCTACGGCAGTGCTGATAATTATCCCGCAGACAGCGGCACGGCGTTTTCGCAGTATAATCTGTATTTCCCGCCCGTCCCGGCCGGAACGTATACGCTGGCGATCCCGTATATCTTCCTGAAAAGCAGTGAGACCTCCGATCCTTTCACGCTGACACTGCCGCTGACGGAAGGGAAGACGCTTGCGTGCGATGTGACAGCCCTGTTTCCTGAAGGCTCCGGTATCCGCATCACTGGCGTTACGAAAAGTGAGTATATCCAGACAAGCTATGATCTGGACGCGGAAAGCGGCGAACTGGTGGAAAGGAACACATATTATTGGGATTATGTGCTGGATATGCAGACGCTTTCATCCAATGGTCTGACCTTCCATATGGCCGTGCCGGAATGTGTGGACGGAACATCGATCTCGTCCGCCATCTCCGAGAAAGGGGAGCTTTCCCTTCAGATATTACAGGGGGAAGAACCGGCGGAGATCACGCTTCGGTTTACCGAGCCGGAATACCTGCTGGAACAGGCATATACACTGGAAGTGACTGTGCAGAAGTCGGAAGAATAAAAATTTCTGCCGAGCGGTTACTTTTGGCCTCTATGCAGAGAATATAGAAGCGGAATATGATGAGGAAAATAAGAGAAACGAAAAGGAGAAAAAATTATGAGTCTTATTCTCGCACTCATTCCGCTGGCACTGATCATTATTTGCTTTACGAAGGAAAGCAAGGTGACCGGTCTTTACAAAACCTTTGGGGTTTATGGACGCTTTTCTGCCTATATTACAATGTGCTTCCTGCTGGCGCCCGTGGCTCTCATTGCCGGTGTGATATCCATGGCTGTGGGCGGGGAAGCGGTGAATGTGATGGAGATCGTTCTGGCCGTTGTGCTTGGCGCGGTCGGTGTGTTCCTTTATACGCGCATCCGAAAGAAATGTCCGGATTTTCTTCGCAAGAAGCTTTTTATCAGCCTTCTGATCACCGGTTTCGGCGTGGCCGCCAAGATCTGTCTTTTCTTCCTGGGCTTTGTCTGGAAGCTTTCCGGGCCGCAGAGCGTTGTGCTTGGCAACGGACAGGAAGGCTTTACATATGACGGCGAGGTCTACACGGCGGACGGTACGCACGTCGGCAGCATGACCGGCTGCAATGAATTCGAGGTCAATTCCAACTATCGTAAAGACTGAGAATACTCTCATCATATTTCTCTCCCCCGGGCGTTGGCCTGGGGGAGCTTTTCATGCGAAAAAAATCGCCGCCGGAGCCCCGGCGGCGATATGTTATATTCTTTTATTTCACGTCCAACTTGTCCTTGGAGAAGTATTCCTTCGTAAGCTTGACGACCACGCCGGACAGACCGAGCAGCGCGATCAGGTTCGGGATGGCCATGAAGCCGTTGAGCGTGTCCGCGATGTTCCAAACGAGGTTCATCTCCAGCGTGGAGCCGATGACCACCACGAGGATGAACACGATCTGATACCAGCGGCTGGCCTTGGTGCCGAACAGATACTCAAAGCAGCGCGTGCCGTACAGCGACCAGCTCAGAACCGTGGACAGAGCGAACAGGGAGATGCCGACCGCGATGATCAGCGAACCCGCGCCATTGCCGAGCACGGTGCCGAACGCGGCCGCGATCAGATCGGTGCCGCCGTCGCCGCCCCAGTCGGGGGTCACGCCGCCGCGCGCCACGGCGGTCAGCAGCACGAGCGCGGTCATGGAGCAGATGACGATGGTGTCCATGAACACTTCGAAGATGCCGTACAGACCCTGTTTGACGGGGTTGGTTTCAGAAGTCGCCGCGTGGGCCATGGGCGCGGAGCCGAGACCGGCTTCGTTGGAGAAAACGCCGCGGCCAACGCCTTTTTTGATGGTCGTCATGATGACAACGCCCACCGTGCCGCCGAACGCGGCCTTGACGGAGAAGGCATTCTGGAAGATCATGGCGAACGCCTGGCCAATGTACTTGCCATTGCCGATCAGCACGATGATCGCGCCGATGATGTAGATGGCGGCCATGATGGGAACCATCATCTCCGTGACGGAACCGATGCGCTTGATGCCGCCAAACAGAACCAGTGCCACGACCACGGCGATGACTGCGCCGATGATGATGCTGGAAAGGGGAACGATCTGGCCAAAGACCGAGATGGTAACGGCGGAGGTGTCGCCGCCGAAGGTGTCGATGGCGTTGTTGATGCTGGTGGCGATGGTGTTCACCTGCGTCATGTTGCCGATGCCGAAGGAGGCCAGCGTGCCGAGAATGCAGA
>CAYROZ010000088.1:0-8114 GCA_964426125.1 uncultured Oscillospiraceae bacterium | reverse complement strand
CCATACACTGTCGTTTTCGTTTTTTGACAAAAACCGCACGGGCGTTCTCATGAGCCGCATCACGAACGATCTTTTCGCCATCACCGAACTCAGCCACCACGGCCCCGAGCTTTTGATGACCAGCCTGATCACGCTGATCGGCTCGTTCGTCATCCTTTGCACGATCTGCTGGCCCTTGGCGCTGGTCATATTCCTGATCGTGCCGGTGTTCTGCATCTTCACATGGCACTGGAACAAGAAAATGGACGAGTCGAACGCCGCTGTGAAGGCCAAGCTCGCGGACATAAACGCCGCCGTGGAATCCGGCCTTTCCGGCATCCGCACGGCCAAGGCCTTCACCAACGAGCAGGCGGAGGAAAACAAATTCCGCACGGCGAACGATGCCTACAAAAACGCCAAGCGCGGCTGGTACAAAACCATGGGCATCTACCACTCGGGTCTGCGCTTTCTGGTGGATCTGATGCAGCTGTTGTCCATCGCCATCGGCGGCCTGTTCATCATGCGCGGCCGCATGGACGTGATCGACCTGATCACCTTCTCGCTTTACATCTCCGCGTTCCGGCGGCCCATCTTCCAGCTGGCGGACTTCATCGAGGTGTTCTCCGACGGCGCCACCGGCTTCAAGCGCTTCCGCGAGATCATGAACACCGAGCCCGAAGTCGCGGACGCACCGGACGCCAGGGAGCTGAAAACCGTGGTGGGCGATGTGGAATATAAGGACGTCTCCTTCCACTATAACCGCGGCACCGAGGTGCTCGACCATGTCAGTCTCACCCTGCCGCACGGCAAATGCCTTGCCGTGGTTGGCCCCTCCGGCGGCGGAAAAACAACATTATGTCAACTTCTTCCCCGCTTCTACGACGTAAGCGCCGGCTCCGTCACGCTCGACGGCGTGGATGTGCGCGACGTCACGCAGGCGAGTTTGCGCCGCCACATCGGCATCATCCAGCAGGACGTGTTCGTGTTTGCCGACACCATCCGCGAAAATATCCGCTACGGCCGCCCGGACGCCACGGACGAGGAGATCACCGCCGCCGCCATGCGTGCGGAGATCCACGAGGACATCATGGCCATGCCCAACGGCTACGACACCTATGTGGGCGAGCGCGGCGTGATGCTGTCCGGCGGACAGAAGCAGCGGCTTTCCATCGCGCGCGTGTTTTTGAAAAATCCGCCCGTGCTCATTCTGGACGAGGCCACCAGCGCCCTCGATTCCGTCACGGAGCAGCGCATTCAGGCCTCGCTGGACGAGCTGGCCAAGGGCCGCACCAGCATCATCATTGCCCACCGCCTGTCCACCGTGAAAAATGCCGATCTGATCGCCGTGGTGGAGGGCAGCCGTATCGCGGAGATGGGCACGCGCGAAGAGCTCATCGCCAAAAACGGCGCCTTCGCCAGACTCTGGCGCGCGCAGAATCTGACCATGGACTGACCGGAGGCGTGGTATGACTATAAACTGCGTGTGGGAGCATAACGCGGGCGACACCCTGCTTTACGCCGTGGAGCCCATCGGTGCCTATGCCCGCGGCGAGAGCCTTGCCATCGCAAAGGCAAAGATGCCCGGGGAGATCGTTTCTTATCGCAAGTGGCTGGGCGAGGATATCCCCGACAGCCTGGAGGTCGCGATTGCCGGCGAAAAGAGCTCCGAACTTGCCATTCGGGATGCGGATTCCGACGTGCTTTTTGAAAGCGAGCGCGCCCCGCTGCCACGCGAGGAATACGAGACTCTGAAGGCGCTCGCGCTAAAATCGGCCCGGGATTTTCTCGCCCTGTACGACTCCATCCCCGACAAGGGCACCGCCGCCATAGCGGAGCGAAGCACCTTTTATGGTCCGGTTCCCCGCACGGCGGATGAGATGTACGAGCACACCAAAAACGTAAACGCGTATTATTTTGCGGAGATAGAGGTCGCCGCCGATAATGACGGCGATATATACGAATGCCGCAAGCGCGGATTTGAAGCCCCTGGAGCAGCAGCCCGATTTTCTTCGCAATGCGGTTTTTGACGGCAGCTATGGCGAAGCCTGGTCTCTGCGCAAGGTTTTGCGCCGCTTCGTTTGGCACGACCGCATTCACGCCAAGGCGATGCATCGAATGGCGGTAAAGGTGTTCGGAGCGGACACGGCGGCAAATCCGTTTTGCTTTTGACTGCGCCATTCGGGGCGCAGAACCCCGCACGGGTCTTTCCCCTGCTTCCGCTTTCATACCGGCCAACACCGAACAAACAACAAAAACGGAGGGCATTCGCCCTCCGTTTTTTCATCTTATTGTCACGACTCCTGCTGCATGATGGCAGCGCAGCGAAGCAGCTGCTTGAGGGATTTCACGCCAAGCTTGGCGTAGATGTTGCGGTTGTGGAAGCGGATGGTGGTCTCGCGCACGCCCATCAGCTCGATGATCTCCTTGACGCTCTTGCCGGCCAGATAGTAGTCGAACACGCGCCGCTCCGTTTCCGTCAGCTCATGCAGACCATTGCGGAAGGCCTCGTAGTCCGCCGGATCGACCTCGCTTTTGCGCGAATAAGCCAGGCGCGCCAGCTGGCGCTGGGCCTCGTCGTGCCGCTCCTGCATCTGCTCAAGCGACGCCAGCGCGTCCGCCTTTTCCTGTTCGGCGCGGTCGATGGCCGCTTCGTTGATGCGGTCCTGCTCAGCCAGGAAGGCGAACAGGTCGTCGATCTCCTCAAAGGGCGCGGTCTCGCCCGCGTATTCGCGGCGGCGGATGCGCTCAAGACTTTCCTTCACCGGCTTGAGATAGCGGCGGCTGAAATACAAACAGCAGCTCACAGCGGAAACGGCAAACATGGCGATCAGCATAACAATGCGCACAGCGTTTCGCGCCGCGATGCGGTTATAGTCCTGCCGGGGGATCAGCGTGCTGATGGAAAACGGCTCCCCGCTGGGGCTGGCTGACGCCCACATAGGCGCTGTGGTCGCTTTCGCAGGCGATCAGACCGCTGCCGAAGGGCACGGAATGGAACAGCCCGCGCGGCGTGAGATAATAGCTGTCCGCCACTCCGGCGCTGAAGCAGTTCTCCGCGTTTTCCAGCGTGGCCTCGCCGCGATTGAGACAGAAGGTGGCGTGGTCAAGCTCCGACGGCTGGGCAAACTCGGTTTTGAAATAGCTCTCGCTCACTTCAAAGCCGCACAGACCATAGAACCCGCCGTCCGCACCAAGGATGGGCAGCGACACCAGCATGACGCGCTCGGACGTGCCGGGCAGCGTGATGGCCTGCGAAACGCGGCAGCGCTCGCCGATCGTTTGGCCGGAGTCGGCTGCAAGCAAATCGTAATCCGGAAACAGCGCCGTGTCGAACTCCAGACGCCATTTTCGGTGCGGCATGGCCTCGTAGCGCTTGCCCACATCCGCCAGCCCGCGATACAGCAGCGTGCGCGAGTCGGTGGCATCGAGACTGTTGCGCTGCAAATAGATGCCGCTGCGCGAGGTGGCGGCGTTGGCCACGGAGGAATTGACCTGCGTGTCCAGCAGGATGAATGCGCCGGTGCAGTCGGCCTCCAGCAGCTTGTGGTGCAGCGGATCGATCAAAAGCTCCTGCACCGCCGCCAGATGCGTCTCGTTTTCCTGCAAATCGGCAAAGGACAGATGGTTTTCCGCCAGATACTCCTCCAGCAGAGCCGTTGTTTTCTCCGAAAGCTGGATGCCCATGGCGGCAAGGCCGTCGTAATGCGTGGAGACCTGCCGGGCGAACACGTCGGTTTGGAAATCCAGCGTGTCATAGAGCTTCTGCCTCGTGCCGGTGAAGCCGCCGATCAGGAAAATGCCCGAAAACAGCAGAAATCCCAGCAGCACCGCCAGCGCGAGCATATAGGTCATCAGCTTTCGCCGCAGGGACCGCGCCTTGGGAAAGATGGGAAGTGTCATGCGCACGCTCCCCCTCATCCGATGGCCCGGAAGGTCTCCCAAGCTTCCGCAGCCATCGCCGCGGCGTCCTCTCCGGCGGCATAGCGCTCCGCAAACGAGCCCTGTTCGGCGCGCAGCGCGTCGTACAGCTCGTAGATCTTGTCATAATACCCCGCGAACGATGGCTCCGCCAGCGCGGTGGAGCTGTCGTTGGTGATCTTCAGCGCCTCATACAGGCTGCGATAGGCCTCGCTGGGGTAATCGTAGTCCTCCACGGCCTCAAAGGCCTCCTGCGTCACGGGCATATAGCCGGACTGCACGCAGAAATCCAGATTGCGCTCCGGCTCGGTAAGCCACCGGGCAAACAGCGCCGCAGCCTCGGCCTTCTGGTCCGTGGTCTTATAGGCGCAAAGGCCCACGCCCGCCTGTGTGACAAGGCGGTCGCAGCCGTCCGTTTTCGGCATGGGCAGCACGTGCAGCTCCATGGGCTCGGAGCTGTTGTCGGGATAGGTCACGGTGTCATTATAATATAGTATCGCCGCGGAGGAGCCGAGGCCCGCGGGCACCTCGCCCGTCATGACCTGGGTGTTGGAATAAAGGTCGGACACGAGGATATGCCCCTTCCCGAGCGCCTCGGCAAAGCGCATCCACGAGGCCTTAAAGGTCTCGTTATCGAAGTCATACCAGCCGTCCTGCGTGTAGAAGTCCTCGTCCCCCAGAGAAATGGCATGGAGCTCCACGGCGCGGATGAGATAATCCAGCGCGCAGAAGGGCTGGCCGCCCGACCAGTCGTAATACTTCTCCGCCACATCGAAAAAGCCGTCCCAGGTGGCCAGATCGTCATAGCTCACGCCGGTGTCGGCGGCAAAGCGGTCAAACTGGCAGCCCGCCACGCACAAAACGTGCGTGGATTTGGAAACCGGGAACACGGACAGATGCCCATCCACCATGCCGTCTTCCAAAAACGCAGGGATATAGCGCTCAAGCTCCGCAGTCTCGAACATATCGTTCCAGTCCAGCAGATTCTCCGCGCCAAGCTCGGCAACGTTGTTGTTGTGGCAGAAGAACAGATCGGGCATGGAAGGAACGCCCGGCGTGCCCCTTTGCGCGTCCAGCAGCTTCTCGCCGATCTGGGCCGTGCTGGACATGAGCGTCACATCGATGACAACGCCGTTTTCCTGCCCGACGGTGCGGTTGAATTCGTCCACGAGCTGGTTCATGGGCGAATCGGCCTGCTCGCCGTAAACATGCCACATCGTGAGCGTGACAGGGTCCTTTGCATTGAGCGCCGAATCGCCGCCGCAACCACAAAATGCCGCCAGCATCAGCGCGGCGGCCAGGATCACATAAATTGCTTTTTTCATAGTTTCCTCCCTCGCGGGGCCATCGCCCGCATCGCTTGTCCGTAGACCGCCGTCTGGCGGAAAACGGGCTTTTTTCGCGCTCACCCTATCAATTCGGCCCGTTTTGACGGGGACAACGGGGCCAAAAACGGGTATATTGCACGTGCGGACTCGGTTTTCAAGGAGGGCATATGGAGTCTCGCTGCATCCATTCTTGCAAGGGGCGCCCTCTCTCCGATGGGCTCAAGTCCAGCCGGAAAGTGCTCTGCCAACGCGCCAACGAAACGCAGAGCCCGCCCCGAATATTTTCATATACCTATTAATTATATCATAGGTATTGAGTATTTCCAACCGTGATTTTTTGCGATTCTCATTTTTTTCACACCGAAGCAACCAAAGGAGGAAACAAATCATGAATAAGCGGATCAAATCTCTGCTGCTGTGCCTTGTCATGGCTTTCACACTGGTGGCGGCGGCCGCACCGGCGCTCGCTGCCTCGGCGGAACCTGCGCCCGCAGCCGAAGCCGCGCCCACCGATGGCGATTATGAATTCACGCCCTCTGGCCCCGGCAGCGACACCAATCCGATTCCCCAGACCTCGATCCGGTTCGCCAAAAACATCATGCTGGGCGGCAATGTGGCCCCGGGCGCACAGGACTTTGAGTTGGAGATCATTGACGCGCAAGGGAATCCCGCTGATCTCACAGACAGCAATGTGAGCTACACGGCCACGGTTTCGACCGACGGCACCAGCGATTCTTATTTCGGCTACCTTACTATCACCGGCAGCGGATTGGAAGCTTTTCTAAATCAAGGCTTCTATGTCCACGAGAAGTCCGTGGGCGACACGCGCTGGACTTGCGATGATGCCGTATACTATGTGACCGGTGGACTGCTCCTTGACATCTACTACAGCACCTTCTACAGGGCGACCTGGGACGGCAGCTGTTATACCCACGGCGACGACATCACTGGTCTTATCTTTACGAACAAGTACACCGAGAACACCACCAAGATCGAGGTCCCCTTCACCAAAACCGTCAAGCTTGGCGGCGATGTGGCCCCCGGTGTGCAGAGCTTTGAGCTGGAGATCCTTAACTTTGAGGACGAAGACGGCGAGTCCTACTATCCCGGCGTGAGCTATGAGGCCACGGTGGAGACCAACGGCGCCGGCGATTATGAGGGCAGACTGATCATCAGCGGCCCGGAAAGCGAAGTCAGCGGCAAGATCGCGGTCGAGGAGTTTTACGTTCGCGAGAAGAACACCGGCGCGGACAAATGGACGTATGACGACGCGGTGTGGTGCGTGAAGGGCGACGAAGGCAAATTCACGTTCTACCCGGCCCAGCTGAATGAAAACGGCAATTACGAGATCGCTGAAGGTGCGAGCGCCGCGGAGAAAATGGTTTTCGAAAATACCTACACCGAAAACAAACCGGCCCCGACCGCCACGCCCAAGCCGACCTCCCCGAAAACCGGTGACGAGAGCGCTCTGGCCCTGTGGCTGACGCTGCTGCTGGGCGGCACCGCTGCGGCGGGCGTTGTGATCGGCGCACGCAGAAAGAGCAGCAAGTAAATTAAATAAGTGTGCCCCATGCGGGGTCTTGCAGACCACAAACTGGGACGCGGCTGTCGTGCGTTCATTCGCTGCCGCGTCCCTTTTTGCCCCTTTGCAGCGCAGGCAAGCGCGTGATCCTGAGATCGGCGCGTCGCAAACACCGGTTTTTTCATTTTGCATATTTCCAGGGACAGAAACATGGTTTTTTTGTCCCATCCTATCAATTTAGCCCATTTTGACGGGGACAATAGGCTTAAAAACGGGTATATTGCTCGTGCAGACTCAACTTTAAAGACAGTTTGGATTCTGCTCTATCCATATTTTGAGAATTTTATTGCACAAGGAGTTTTGCACCATGGGACTTATCAAAGCGGCACTCGGCTCTGTAGGCGGCGTTTTGGCCGACCAGTGGAAAGAGTATTTCTACTGCGACGCGCTGCCGGAAAACGTGATCTGCGTGAAAGGACGCAAACGCTCCACCGGACGCGGCAGCAACAACGGCTCGGATAACATCATCTCCGACGGCTCCGTCATCGCCGTGGCCGACGGCCAGTGCATGATGATCGTGGAGCAGGGCGCTGTAGTGGACATCTGCGCCGAGCCCGGCGAATATACATACGACATCTCCACCGAGCCCTCCATCTTCACGGGCGATCTGAGCGAGAGCGTCAGCCGCGTGTTTGCCAACGTGGGCAAGCGCTTCACCTTCGGCGGCGAAGCCCCCATGGATCAGCGCGTGTATTACTTCAACACCAAGGAGCTGCTCGGCAACAAATACGGCACGCCCAACACCGTGCCCTTCCGCGTGGTCGATCAGCGCGCCGGCATCGATATGGACATCTCCATCCGCTGCTTCGGCGAATACAGCTTCCGCGTGACGAACCCCATTTTGTTCTACACAAACGTCTGCGGCAACGATGCCCACGGCTACACCCGCGACCGCATCGAGGGCCAGCTGAAAACCGAGCTTCTTACGGCGCTGCAGCCCGCGTTTGCCCGCATTTCCGAAATGGGCATCCGCTATTCCGCTCTGCCCGGCCACACCATGGAGCTGGCCAGCGTTCTCAACGATGTGCTCTCCGCCAAATGGCGCGACCTGCGCGGCCTTGAGATCGTTTCCTTCGGCGTGTCCTCCGTGAAGGCGGACGAGGAGGATGAGCGCATGCTCAAGCAGATGCAGCGCGACGCGGCCTACATGGACCCCACCCGCGCAGCGGCGCATCTGGTGGGCGCGCAGGCCTCCGCGATGCAGGCAGCCGCCTCCAACCCCAACGCAGGCCCCGCGATGGCGTTCATGGGCATGAACATGGCCGGTCAGATGGGCGGCATGAACACCCAGAACCTCTACCAGATGG
>CAYROZ010000087.1:0-8201 GCA_964426125.1 uncultured Oscillospiraceae bacterium | reverse complement strand
GCACGCCTACCCCGACAGCATCGGCACGGTGCAGCTGCGGCTGCGCATTTTGGAGGGCAATGTGCTGGAGATCTGCGTGCGCGACCGCGGCTGCGGCATCGGGGACGTAAAGCGCGCCATGGAGCCGATGTTCTCCACCGGCGGCGAGGAGCGCAGCGGCATGGGCTTTACCATCATGTCCAGCTTCACCGATTCGCTCAAGGTCAAGTCCCAGCCCGGCAAGGGCACCACCGTGACCATGGCGAAAAAGCTGGCCATCAAGCTTCGCGGATAAGTTGGACGAGCAGGTCGCTCTGCTGCGCAGAGCCAAAAGCGGCGACCGCGAGGCCGCCGGACGCATGGTGGAGGAAAATGCGGGGCTGATCTGGGCTGTGGCGCGGCGCTTCTTTGGCCGCGGCTGCGACCCGGACGATCTGTACCAGCTTGGCTGTGTGGGCTTTTTAAAGGCCATCGACGGCTTTGACGAGGCGTACGGCACGCGCTTTTCCACCTATGCCGTGCCCAAAATATCCGGGGAGATACGCCGCTTCCTGCGCGACGACGGCGCCGTGAAGGTAAGCCGCACGCTCAAAGAGCAATACGCCGCCCTGCGCTCTGCCCGTGCCCAATTGGAGCAAAGCTATGGCCGCGCGCCCACGGTTTCGGAGCTGGCGGCCTATACCGGTCTGAGCGCGGAGGATATTGCCGTGGCAGAGGGGGCGGCGGAGCCCACGGCCTCGCTGCAGCAGGAGCTGGGCGCGGACGGCTTTTCGCTGGAACAGACCCTGTCTGACCCGGAGGGGGAGGAGCGGCTGCTGGAGCACGTGGCGCTGTTGCAGGCGATCGACGCGCTGCCGGAAAACGAGCGCATGACGCTGTATCTGCGCTTCTGGCACGGCATGACCCAGTCGGACGCAAGCCGCGTGCTCGGCGTCAGCCAGGTGCAGGTGTCGCGGCTGGAAAAGCGCGCCGTGGGCCATCTGCGGGAGCTGCTGCGCGAATAGGCGTTTTAAATCGCGGGCTCGTCCGCCCGGATGTAAAGCTCCTCGGCCCGTTCCAGTGCCTGCAGCAGGATGCAGCGCGCCAGCTCCGTGCCGTCCGGCTGGGCCAGCGCATCCACGGCGTCGGATGCCGCCGCGCACACGATGGCATACATTTTCGCATAATCAGGCATAATAGCACCTCCGTTGGGATATATCGTAATTATAGCACAGAATTACGATATATCCCACACAAAATATCGCGCAAGCCGATAGTATGCAATCGACGATATATCGTGGAGGGTGGTGCTCGGATGCGGATAAAAGAGGCGGTGGCACGGCGGATCGTCATGCTGTGCGAGGACCGGGGCCTTGCGATCAACACACTGGCCAACGAGGCCGGAATGCCGCCGACGACCATCTACAGCATCCTCAGCGAGAAAAGCCAGAATCCCGGCGTGGTGTCGATCCAAAAGATATGCGACGGTCTTGGCATCACGATCACGGAGTTTTTCGATGATGCGCTTTTTTCCGATCTGGAGCAGGAGATACAATAAAATCAGCCGGGGTGCGATGCACTCCGGCTTTTGCTTTGACGGGAAAAGAAAATCCAAAGCGAAACCAGCGTAGCGTTTCGCTTTGGAAAAGGAAGAAGGACGCGGGCCTGTGCAGAAGGCGCAGCCTCTGCACACCACCGCGTTCTTCTGACGTCAAGTGGCACTTTTTTTCATCGTTTTGCGCATTCCGTTTCCGAGGAAATACAGCAGCGTCATGGTGATGGAGCTGAGACACCACGAGATCGGATAGCAGGAAAAAACGATGCGGATGTCGTGGAAGAAGTGCAGCAGCACAACCAGGAATACCACGCGGAACACGCAGATGCACGAGGCGGAAACGATGGTCACCTTCATCGCGTCGCCCGCGCCGCGTATTGCACCGCCGAGCACATCCGAAAACACGAATATCCATGCAAACGGCGCCAGATACCACATCTGCTGCAGGGCCACGGCCTGTGCCTCCGGCTCGGTGGTGAAAAGACCGATGAGCTGGTTGCAGAAAAGCAGCACGCACCCGCCCATCACGATCACCAGCGCCAGCGCCGAAAAAAGCGCCGTGCGGATGCCCTTGGCGATGCGCGAATACAGGCCCGCGCCGATGTTCTGGCCAACGTAGGTGGACAGCGCCAGCGACAGCGCGGAGGTGGGCATATAGATGAAGCCGTCGATCTTCGAATAGGCGGCGCAGCCGGCCATCGTGACCGAGCCGAAGGAGTTGATGTACGCCTGCACGAGAAGATTGGCGATGTTGAACATCGAGCTTTGCAGCCCGCAGGGCACGGAGATGCGCGTCAGGTCCCAAAGCGTGAGCTTATCGAGCGTCATGTGGAACGGGCGGAAGCGATAGCGCTCATCGAGCCGCATCAGCCGCCATACCACCAAAACCGCGCTGACAAGCTGGGCGATCACGGTGGCGAGAGCCGCCCCGGCCACGCCCATGTCGAACACGGCCACGAACAGCAGATCGAGCACGAGATTCGTAAGTCCGCCGGCCACCAGATACAGCAGCGGCCGCTTGGAATCGCCCTCGGCGCGCAGAAGGCCCGCGCCCACGTTATACACCATGGTGATGATCGTTCCGGCCAGATAGATGCGCAGATAGGTCGCGCTCAGCTCGATCACATCGTCCGGCGTGGACACCCACACGAGCATCTGGCGCGAGAAGATGAAGCCCAGAACACTGATGACGAGCCCCGTGGCCACGGCGAGGAACATGGCCCCGTCGATCAGCTTTTTCAGGCCCTGCCAGTCGCCCGCGCCGAAGTGCATGGCATACAGGATGCCCGCGCCGGTGGCAAGGCCGAGAAACAGCCCGATGAGCAGATTGATCAGCGAGCCCGTGGAGCCCACGGCGGCCAGCGCCGCGTCCCCGGCGTAGGTGCCGACCACGGCGGCGTCGATGGAGTTGTATAACTGCTGGAACAGATTGGACAGAAAAATGGGGAAAGCAAAGGCGATCAGCCCCTTGGCGATCGGCCCCTGCGTGAGTGAAACCGGTTGTTTGGTCATGGCGATTTGGTTTCGCGCTCCTTTCAGTCGCCCGACTCGGCGTCGAGTGCAGCCTGATATAGTTCGTTTTTGGCGATGCCTGTGGCCTGGGCCGCCTCGCGGCAGGCATCCTTGAGCTTCATGCCGTCACCGCGCAGCTTCTGCACAAGGCGCAGTGCGTCCTCGCGCGTCATTTCGGGCGCGGCCTGTTCCTCGGCCCCGCGGATGACGAGAACAAACTCGCCCTTCGGCGGATTTTGCGAGTAGTGGTCGAGCGCTTTGGACAGCGTGGTGCGGAAAAACTGCTCGTGCAGCTTTGTGAGCTCGCGGCAGATGGCAATGTCGCGGTCGCCCCAGGCTTCGAGCATATCGGCCAGCGTGCGCACGAGCTTGTGCGGCGCTTCGTGGAAGATCATGGTGCGCTTTTCATTCTTCAGCTCGGCCAGATGCTCGTTGCGGCTTTTTTTCGATGTGGACAAAAAGCCCTCAAAGCAAAAGCGCTGCGTGGGCATGGCGGAGGCCGCCAGCGCCGCGATGCACGCGCTGGGCCCCGGAATGGGCGAGACCGGCACGTCGTGCTCGGCGCACAGGCGTACAAGATCCTCGCCGGGGTCGGATATGGCGGGCATCCCCGCGTCCGTCACCAGCGCGCAGCTTTCGCCCGCGAGCAGCCGGGCCAGAATTTTCTCGCCGGACTGGGCGCGGTTGTGCTCGTGGTAGCTGATGAGGGGCTTGCGGATGTCGAAGTGGTTGAGCAGCTTCAGCGAAACGCGCGTATCCTCCGCGGCGATGAAATCCACGGAGGAAAGTATGTTTTTTGCGCGCGGCGACAGATCGGAAAGGTTTCCGATGGGGGTGCCGACAAGGTAAAGTGTACCGGTCATGAGCGGTGATAGATCTCCTTCATTTCCTCCGAGGGGGTGCCGTCGTCGTTGGCAAGGATGAGCAGCGGCAGCGCCGCCATGCCCGGCCGTCCGCTGCGGCGGCCCGTGATGAGCACGAGACTCGGCTGGCTGGAGGCCTTGTGGGCCACAAGACGCAGACGCTTCGGCTCAATGTCCGCCAAACGCATGGCGGCAAAGATGTCCGTGAGGTATTCGGGCTTGTGGACGAGATGGAACTCGCCGCCTTTTTTCAGCAGGTAGCTTGCCGCGCCGCAAAACTGCGCGGGGGACAGGCTCCCGCCGCGCGCCGCTGCACGGGCCGGATCGGGCGAGGGTTTGCCGCCGCCGTAGAAGTATGGCGGGTTGCACACCACGATGTCGTATTCCCCGGCGCCGCCCATGGCGCGGTGGTCGCGCATATCGGCGCATTTTATCTCGCCGCGGATGGCATTTTCGGCGTAGTTCTGCCGGCATATCTCCACGGCCTCGGGGCGGATGTCGATGCTGTCAAACACGGCGTGCGGCTCCTCGTCGTGCATCAAAACGGAGATCACGCCGCCGCCGCAGCCAAGATCCATGCAGCGGTCAAATTCGCGCCCGAGCGCGAAATCCGCCAGAAGCACGGAGTCGGTTGTTATTTTAAAAGCCGGATCGTCCACATAGCGCGGACCGCCGGGCCAAAGCTTTATCATAAAATTCTCCTATCAAAAAAGCGGATGAAAAACAGAGCGAGCGGTATGACGGACATACCGCTCGCTTGCTTGGGCAGTGCCGCACAATTCGGCAAAAGCAGACGACATTGCGCGGTGCTGCCTTATCAGCAGGGATTACTCCTCGCTGATGGCGCCCATGGGGCACTGCTCCGCGCAGGTGCCGCAGGACAGGCAGGCGTCGGGGTTGATCTCGTAGTGGGCATCGCCCTGGGCGATGGCGCCCACGGGGCACGCATCCGCGCAGGAGCCGCAGGAGATGCAGGCGTCGCTGATTTTGTAAGCCATGGTATTACCTCCACAAGTAATGTACAAGGTCATATTAGCATAAAAATCAGAAAAATCAAGCGTTGTCACAGGCTGTAAATATAAATTTGTCATATGCACGCCCAAAGCCGTTTTTTTCGGGTGTGGTTTCGTGCTTTTTTGAAGGAGATTTTGGCTATAATCCCCTGCGGAGGCGATGGCATGAAAACGAATGAACGCTTCACTCAGCGGGCCCAGCGGGCGCTTGAGCTGTCCTACGCGGCGGCGGAGGAGCTGGGCCACAGCTATGTGGGCACGGAGCATCTGCTGGTGGGGCTGTGCCGCGAGAGAGCGGGCATGGGCGGACGCATTTTGCAGCGGGCCGGTTTGGACGGAACAAAGGCCGCGGCGCTGGCAGCGCGGATGACGCCGCGCGGAACGCCGGACGCGCCGGCCCAGGGACTCACGCGCCACGCGCGGCGGGTCATTGAGCTGGCGTGCAGCGATGCGGAGCGGCTGGGCCACAGCTATGTGGGCACAGAGCATCTGCTCATGGGGCTTTTGCGTGAGCATGAATGCAGCGGCTGCCGGGCGCTGGCAATGGCGGGAGTGGAGGAGCGGCGGCTGTATGCGGATGTGATGAACTCGTTTTCCTCCGCGCCGCGCCGGAACGAGCCGCCTGCACCCAGCCGGGAGAAAACGCGCCGGCCGGAGACCCGGCTGCTCGACCAGTTCGGACGCGATCTGACCCAGCAGGCCGCGCAGGGCGTGCTCGACCCCGTGATCGGGCGGGAGGAGGAGCTTTGCCGCGTGGAGCAGATTCTGTCGCGGCGCACGAAAAATAACCCCGTGCTGCTCGGGGAGCCGGGCGTTGGGAAAACCGCCGTGGCGGAGGCGCTGGCCCAGCGGATGCAAAGCGGCGCAGCCCCGGCGCATCTGGCGCAGAAGCGGCTCGTGGCGCTTGATCTGACGGGTATGCTGGCGGGCACGAAATATCGCGGCGATTTTGAAGAGCGGGTCAAAAATGTTTTGCAGGAGGTCAGCCGCGCGGGGGATGTGATCCTGTTTATCGATGAGCTGCACACCATCGTGGGCGCGGGCGCGGCGGAGGGCGCGATCGACGCGGCGAACATCCTGAAACCGCTGCTGGGGCGCGCACAGGTGCAGATCGTGGGCGCGACCACGCCGGAGGAATATCGCCGCCACATCGAAAAGGATGCGGCGCTGGCGCGGCGCTTTCAGCCCGTCACGGTGGCGGAGCCGACGCGCGCCGGGGCTCTGGCGGTCCTGGAGGGACTGAAAGCGCGCTACGAGGCCTATCACGCGGTGCGTGTGCCGCGCGCGGCCATGGAGGCGGCGGTGGAGCTGTCCGTGCGGTATCTTCCGGAACGCTTTTTGCCGGATAAGGCCATCGATCTGATGGACGAGGCCTGTGCCCGCGTGCGGCTGGCAGCGGAAAAACCGCCCGAACCGCTCAAAAAGGCGCGGCAAAGTCTCGCGGCGGCCACGGCGCGCAAAACGGCGGCCGTGCAGGCGGAGGATTTTGAACAGGCGGCGCGGGCGCGCGATTCGGAAGCACAGGCGCGCGAGCGGCTGGATGCCGAGCGGCAGTCGTGGCGCGAAACGCAAAGCGGCTCGCCGCGCGCTGTCACGGCGGCGGATGTGGCGGCGGTGGTGAGCACATGGACGGGCATCCCCGCCGAGACGGTGGGACAGTCGGAATCGGAGCGCCTTGTGCATTTGGAGGAGATCGTGCACAGCCGTGTGGTCGGGCAGGAGGAGGCTGTGGGCGCGGTGTGCCGGGCGCTCCGCCGCTGCCGCGCCGGGCTTTCCGATCCGAACCGCCCGCTGGGCAGCTTTCTGTTCCTTGGGCCGACGGGGGTCGGGAAAACGGAGCTGTGCCGCGCGCTGGGCGCGGCGGTGTACGGCGATGAAAAGGCCGTGATCCGCGTGGATATGTCCGAATACATGGAAAAGCACAGTGTCAGCCGTCTCATCGGCGCGCCGCCGGGCTATGTGGGCCACGACGAGGGCGGTGTTCTGACGGAGAAGGTGCGGCGCAGACCGTGGAGCGTGGTGGTGTTCGACGAGATGGAGAAGGCGCACGAGGATGTGTGGAATCTGCTGCTGCAAATTCTGGAGGAGGGCGTGCTGACGGATGGGCAGGGCCGGCGCGCGGATTTTCGCCACGCGATGGTGGTGATGACGTCGAACCTCGGCGCGCGGGAAATGGCGGCGGGGACAAAACTGGGCTTTTCCGCCGGGACGGATGCCGCCGGGGACTACGACGCGCGCCGCCGGCAGGCGATAAGCCGGGCGGAGAAGACCCTCCGGCCGGAGCTGCTGGGCCGCATCGACGAAACGGTGGTGTTTCGGGCGCTGAGCCCGGAGGAGCTGGGGCGCATCGCCAAGGGTATGACGCGTCGGCTGTGCGAGCGCGCGCAGGCCCAGAAGATCACGCTCACGGTGTCGGATGCGGCGCTGGAGGCGATCGCGCGCGCGGGATGGAGCGAGCGCTATGGGGCCAGGCCTCTGCGCCGGGCGATCCGGGAGGCGCTGGCCGATCCGCTGGCGGAGCTGCTGCTCTCGTGCGGGGAGGAGCGGCCGGAGCGGGTGGAGGCGGTCGTTTCCGAGGGCTCGGTCGTGCTGCGGCGCGCGGGGGCTTGACGAGCGAGGGGCGATATGGTATGATAAAAACACAATTGGTGTGCGTGAGGGCGGCCTTTTAGGGCCGCCCTCCTTTTTTTCACCCATTGAAAAAACCGGCGTTTGGAAAGGGAAGGTGCTTTGCAATGAACGCCCTGTCATCGGGAAATCTGAAAAAGGACTATGCGCGCTTTGTGGCGCCGACGGTGGTGAGTTTGGCGGTGTTTTCGCTTTACTCCATGGTCGACGGCATATTCGTCGGCCGCCTGATCGGGCCGGAGGCGCTGGCGGCGGTGAATCTGGGCGCGCCGTTTTTGAACATTCTGTTCTCCGTGGCCATGCTGCTGGCCGTGGGCACCGGCACGCTGATCGCCACGGCGCTGGGCGAGGGGAAAAAGGACGACGCAAACCGCCTGTTTTCCCAGAACGTAGCGGCGGCGGCCATTCTGGGCCTTTTCATCACGATTTTGACCGTGGCGCTCGATGAGCCCATCTGCCGTCTGCTCGGGGCGAACGATGAGACCCTGGCCGACACGATGAGCTATGTTGGCACACTGGCGTTTTTCTCCGTGTTTTTCATTTTGGAATACAACCTTGAGGTGCTGGTGAAAACGGACGGCCAGCCGCGCCTTGCGATGATCACGGTCATCTGCGCGAGCGCGTTCAACGCCGTGTTCGACTGGCATTTCCTCGCCCACCTGCACTGGGGCA
>CAYROZ010000086.1:0-8425 GCA_964426125.1 uncultured Oscillospiraceae bacterium | reverse complement strand
GTGCCGGCGTTGCGGATGGCGGGGGCGGCGATGCGGGAGATGGCCTCCTTCATCAGCGCGGGCACCAGCGGCGAAGCCAGCGCCTCGGTATAGGTCACGGCCGCGCCGATGCGGATATAATCCGCGTCCTCGCGTATCTCGCGCAGCTCAGAGAGCTTTCCGATGAAAAGATAGCTCACATCCGGACGGTTTTCGACCATGAGATCGGTGCCGCCGGCATAGGGAACGACGTCATGCGCCGCGCGAAGTTCCAGCGCTTCGCGCAGATTCTCGGGAACAAAACCGTTTACCATAGTCCCTTGCCCTCCTCCGCCGCTTGTTTCACGGCATTGACGATCGCATTATAGCCCGTGCAGCGGCACAGATTGCCGCTCAGTCCCTCGCGGATGTCGTCTTCCGTGGGGTTCGGATTTTGGCGCAGCAGCGCTTCCGCCGCCATGACCATGCCGGGCGTGCAGAAGCCGCACTGCACGGCGGAAAAGGCCCCAAACGCCTTATCCAGCACGGCGAAGCGCTCCGTTTCGCGGTAGCCCTCAAGCGTTGTGATCTCGCTGGCGGCCACAGCGCCCATGGCCACGCAGCAGGAATTGACCAGCTTGCCGTCCATCAGCACGGCGCACGCGCCGCACTCGCCTTCCTTGCAGCCGCATTTGACGCTTGTGCAGCGATATTCCTCGCGCAGAACGTCCAGCAGCCGTGCCGCCGCCGAGCCGGTGTATACGGTCTCGCGGCCATTGAGGATAAAGCGGATCTCGTTCATGCTCTTGCCTCCTTTGCGATCACACACATGGCGTCCTCAGCGGTGAACGGCGCGTGGTTGAGCGCCGCGCCGCCAAGGGCCTGTTCCATGGCCTCCACATAGGCTCCCGGCGCGCCCACCAGCGGCAGCTCACCGGCGCCCTTGGCCCCGTAAGGCCCATCGGGGTATTCCTCCACGTGCAGGCGGCACTTGAGATTCGGCACGTCCAGTGTGGTGGGGATGAGATAATCGGAGAAGGAATTGTTGCGGATGCGGCCTTTCTCGTCATAATCCATATGCTCGATGGACGAGTAGCCGATGCCCTGCAGGAAGCCGCCCTCCATCTGGCCCATGACGATGTTATAGTCGATGGGCGTGCCCACATCGAACGAGGCATAGGCGCCGAGGATCTTGCTCGTGCCGGTGCAGGTGTCAAGCTCGACCTCAATGGCCTGCACGCCCCAGGCATAGGTGGGATAGGCGTCGCCCTTGAATTTATCGAGATAAAACGGGATCATGAAGTCCGGCTCACGGAAGCGCTCCTCAACGATCTGGTCTTTATCGTCCTCCCACTCGCTGCGAAGCTTGATCGCCGCGCGGCGAACCAGCTCGCCCACGACCATCAGCGAGCGCGACGCGACCGTCGGCCCGGAATCCGGCACGCGCGAGGTGTCGGGGTGGTCGTAAAATACCTTTTCAAGCGGCAGATTCAGCTCGTTTGCCACGATCTTGGGCAGCGTGGTACGCAGACCCTGGCCAATGTCGCCATTGGCGGCCAAAATCTCCACCGTGCCGTCCTTATACTTGCGCAGACGCACGACGGCCTTGATCATATCGCGCTCGCCAGAGCCGGTGAAGCCCGCGCCGTGGAAGTGGAGCGAAAGGCCGATGCCGCGGCGGTAGCGCCCGGTCTGGGGCTTTGCGTACTCGGCCCGCTTGCGGCGGTAGTCGCTGTCGGCCACGACTTCTTCGATCATCTCGGGCAGCGGCACCGGGAAATGGTAGATGCCGGAGGTGGAAGTGCTGTCGCCCTGCTTGACCAGATGTGCCCGTTTAAACGGCAGCGAATCGACGCCCTGATCGCGGGCAATGTGGTCCATGAGCATCTCCACGGCAAAGAAGGTCTGCGGTGCGCCGAAGCCGCGATAGGCCCCGCAGGGCGTGGTGTTGGTTTTCAGCGCCTGGCCGCGCACATGGAGATTGGGGATGTCATAAACGCCGTTGGCGCAGATCAAGCCGCGCTGAAGCACCACGGCGGACAGTGTGGTATACGCACCGGCATTAAAGCGCACGTCGATATCCATGGCGGTAACACGGCCGTCCTTCACCGCCGCGCGGTAGCGGCACAGCGAGGGATGGCGCTTGGATGTAAACTCCAGGTCCTCCCGGCGGCCGAAGATACAGCGCACGGGCTTGTCGGCCTTCTTTGCCGCCACAGCCACCTGGCAGCCAAGGATAGACGGAAACGCCTCTTTGCCGCCGAAGCCGCCGCCGGTGACATCCTGATGGATATGAACATCCGCCGGGCCGCAGCCGAGCGCGCGCATGACCGCGCCGTGGACGTAATAGGCGCACTGCATGGAGCCGTGGACATACATCCGGCCGCCCTCCTCGGGCTCGGCCATCATGCCCTGCGTTTCAAGATAGGTTTGATCCTGATAGCCGGTCTCAAACTCCTCCTCGTAGATCTTATCCGCCTCGGCAAAGGCCTTTTCCACATCGCCCTTATCGTATTCGTAGTGGAAAAACGCCTCGCTCGCCTTTCGCAGATCGAGCATGGGCTCCAGCGGCTCATACTCCACCTCGATGCGCCGGACGATGTCCTCGCACACGGCCTCCTCCGGGCCGCACACCATGCCGATGGGCTCGCCGATATACTCGACCGTTTCGCGGGCATAGACCGGCGTGTCGTCCATGACGATGTTGACGTTATTGTCGCCGGGAACGTCATGGCGGTCCACATAAAGATACCCCTCCGGAAGCTCCGGCAGCTTTACGGAAAGCACCTTAGCCCGCGCCCATGTGGAGCGAAGCATCTTTCCGCACAGTACGCCGTGGCCGTCGATGTCCCCGACGAACACGCTGCGGCCGGACATTTTCGGCTCGTGATCCTTCTTGACAACAGACTGAGAGATGTTTTTCATGCTCTCCCCTCCTTCTGCAAGCGTTCTTATTTTGAAAGCTGCTCCAAGCAGCGCCGATATTGCTCGGGTGTATCGAGATCCTGTGCGCAGCCGCCGTCAGACACCGGAACCGTGAGAATGCTTTTCTCCTGTCCGCGCCAAAACCCGCGCAGACCATCCGGCCCGTCGTAGGTGCAAATGGGCTCGATAAAGCGTGCGCCGATCAGCGGCGGATGCGCCCGGCGTCCATCCAGCAGCGGAAAAACGATGTGCCCATCCCCTTCCGGCAGCGCACGGGCCAAAGCCCGGCCGGTTTCCGCCGAGACCAGCGGCATATCTCCCGGCAGCAGGAAAAACGCGCGGCACGGCGGCAGCACGGCCAACCCCTCGCGCACGGAGGCCAGCATATCCGTTTCGGCGTAGCGGCGGTTATAGGCAAAGCGCACGCGGCCATCGTCATAGCGCCTGCGCAGACACGCTTCGACTTCCTCGGCGCGATGGCCAAGCACCACTACGACGGTCTCCGCTCCGGCATCCAGTAGGCAATCGACCGTGTTTTCGATCACCGTGCGCCCGCGCAGCGGCAAAAGAGGCTTGAACTCGCCCATGCGGCGCGACTGTCCCGCCGCCAAAACGAGGCCGTTCAGCGGTCCGTCGGATGAACTTTGAACCCGCTGCATCGGCTCGCCTCCTGTTTTTTTCTTAACGTATATCGTACCACGGCGCGCCCATCTGCGCAAGAGAAAATGCGCGCGGAGCGGGGATTTTCATCAGTAAGGGCTGATCTCCAGCGAGGCATCGTCCTCGCCTTTTTCGATTTTGCGTATCTCGGCCCAGTAGCCGCCGTCGCCGATGGAAATGAACACCCTCTCGCCCACCTTGTGGCCCAGCACCGCCTTGGCCACGGGCGACTCCTTGCTGATGAGGCCCTTCAGGGGATTTTGGCGCAGCGTGGTGACAAAAGTGATGGTCTCCTCCTCGCCCTCGTCCTCCATATAAAGCGTCACGCGGTCAAACACGCCCGCTTCATCCTCGTTTGATTCCGGCTTGATCACGACCGCCGTGGCGATCATGCGCTTGAGATAGCGTATGCGGCTTTCGTTGCGGTTTTTCGCCTGCTTGGCCGCCTTGTATTCAAAATTCTCGGACAGATCGCCGAAGGCCCGCGCCGTTTGCACGTCCTCAATGAGCTTGGCGCGCAGCTCCGTGTCGCGCCAGTCCAGCTCCTCCTGCATCTTTTGGATGTCGACCGCCGTTAATTCATCGTGCATTGTAAAAAACCTCGCTGGTTGAAAATATAGAAAGAGAGCCGCTTTTGGCAGCTCTCTTTTTTGAAAAATCAGGGATGGATTACTCCATATCCTCCGCGCAGCGCTCGAGGATACCAGCAGCACCCATGCCGCCGCCGATGCACATGGTGATCAGAGCGTACTTGCCGCCGATCTCGCGCATACGGTCAATGGCCTTGCCGACAAGGATAGCGCCGGTGCAGCCGAGGGGGTGGCCAAGCGCCATGGCGCCGCCGTAGGGGTTGACCTTCTCCATGGGCAGACCCAGGTCGCGGATGCAGGCGAGGGACTGGGAGGCAAAGGCCTCGTTGATCTCGATGGTGTCGAGGTCGTCGATGGTCAGACCGGCGCGCTCGAGAGCCTTCGGGGTGGCGAACTTGGGGCCAAGGCCCATGCGGGTGGCGTCGCAGCCGGCGACGGCGAAGCTCTTCAGACGGGCGATGGGCTTGATGTTCTTGCGGGCAGCCATCTCAGCGCTCATCAGGCACACATAAGCCGCGCAGTCGTTGGTCTGGGAGGAGGTAGCAGCGGTGACAAGGCCGCCCTCTTCCTCGGGGATGAAGCAGGTCTTGACCTTGGCCAGGGACTCAAGGCTGGTGCCGGGGCGGATGCCCTCGTCCTTGGTGCACCAGATCTCGTTGCCGTTCTCGTCCAGCACGGGCGTGCCGTCGGAGTTGGTGACCTTCACGGGGATGATGGAGGGAGCGAGCTTGCCCTCTTCCTGAGCCTTGGTGGCCTTGGCGTGGGAATCAACAGCCATCTGCTCCATCTCGACACGGGTGATGCCGTAGTCCTTGGCAACGTTCTCAGCGGTCATGCCCATGGACATGTAAGCGCCGACATAGTTCTGGTTCAGCCACTCATCGCAGCACTTGCCCTCGTAGGAGGGGAACACCTTGAAGGTCTTGGACATGGACTCAACGCCGCCGGCGAAGTAGCACTCGCCCTGGCCCATGGCGATGGCATTGACCGCCAGGGAGATGGCCTGCAGACCGGAGGAGCAGAAACGGTTGATGGACATGCCGCACACGACATCATCCCAACCGGCACGGTTGACGATGAGCTGGGACATGTTCATGGACTGCTCACGCATCTGCATGGCGCAGCCGGTGATGACGTCTTCGACCTCGGTGGAGTCGAGGCACTGCTTGCCGTCGCGGTCAACAACGCGCTGACGAACGCCCTCGAGGATCTGGGCGCCGAACTCGACGGGGTGCATCTGGGCCATGGAGCCCTTGAAGGCACGGGCCGCGCCGCTGCGGCCATAGGCTACGATAACAACATCTTTCGCTTCCATTGGAATCAAAATCCTTTCAATTATAATTTTTTCAGGCTAGTTTAATATTTTACTGCGCAAAGCGGCAGTTGTCAATGATTCGCGTAAGCGCGCGAATCAATACTTGTACCAGCCCTCGCCGGCCTTGCGGCCGAACTTGCCCGCGTTGAACAGGTCGAGCATGCTCTGGGGGCACTCGAAACGCTCAGCAGCGCCCTTGCTGTCGAGGGTCTGCAGGCTCTCGCACACGTGGGGGAAGGTGTCCAGACCGCCCATGTCCATCATCTGGAAGGGAGGCACGGGGTGGTTGAGGCCGAACTTGATGGCGTTGTCGATGTCTTCCTTGGAGGCGATGCCGTCCTCATAGATGTGGATGCACTCGAGGAAGTAAGCGAACAGAACGCGGTTGACGATGAAGCCGGGGGCGTCCTTGACCTTGACGGAAACCTTCTTCAGACCGTCGCAGAATTCCTTCACGGCGGCGTAGGTCTCTTCGCTGGTCTTCTCGCCGTTGATGATCTCAACGAGCTTCATCAGGGGCACGGGGTTGAAGAAGTGCATGCCGATCACGCGCTCGGGGCAATCAACAGCCTTGGCGATCTCGGTGATGGAGATGGAGCTGGTGTTGGTGGCCAGGATGCAGTCGGCCTTGCAGGTGGCGACCATCTTCTTGAAGTAATCCTTCTTCAGCTCGGGATCCTCGGAGATGGCTTCGATCACGATGTCCGCAGCGGCGATGGCGGCGAAATCATCGGTGCCGGTGATGTGAGCCTTGGCAGCGGCAGCGGCCTCAGCGGTCATTTTTTCCTTGGCGACCTGCTTGTCGTAAGCAGCGCCGATCTTGGCGACGGCAGCGGCGACCTTCTCGCCGTTGCGGCCCCAAAGGATAACGTCAAAGCCGCAGTTGGCGGCGTGCTGGGTGATGCTGGAGCCCATGGAACCCTGGCCCAGAACAGCAACAGTCTTGATCATGGTGTATTTCCTCCTATGTATATTATTTTTAATTATTGGTGTAAACCGGAGCGCGGCCTTCGCCGAAGGCGGTCATGCCCTCGCGCTGGTCGTGCGTGTCGAACAGCAGCGGGAACTCCACTTCCTCGCGCAGCTTCGCCTGCTGGCCGTTGATGTTGGCGGCATCGTACATGACCTTCTTGACGCTCTCGAGCGCCTTGGCGGGCTTGGTGCAAAGCTGCTTGGCAACTTCGACGGCCTTGCCGTAGATGGCGTCGTACTCCGCCTGTGCGGAAGCGGCATCCGCCGTTTTGAAAGCGGCCTTGGCTTCGGCCAAAGCGGCCTCATCGCCGGACTTCTTGGCTTCCTTCTGCGCCTTCTTGGCCTCGCGGGCCGCAGCGTCCAGCGCCTCGTCGCCCTTGACGAACCAGTTGAGCAGGCCCAGACGATAGGCTTCCTCGCCGGGGACCATGGTGTTGAGCATACTCAGCTCCTTGGCCTTGGAGGGGCCCACGATGTGGCAGGCGCGGATCATGCCGTTGGCGCCGGGGATGATGCCGAGACCGACCTCCGGGAACGACACGGTGGTACGCGGGCCGCCCACGCGGAAATCGCAGCTGAGCGCGAGCTCAAACCCGCCGCCGAAGGCAAAGCCGCCCACGGCCGCGATGGTGGGGATGCGCATGGTTTCCAGCAGCTCGTTGATGTCCTTGGCCAGCTGGCAGATGTCGCGCGCGGTGCGCGGGTTGACAGCGAGCATTTCCTTCAGATCGGCACCGGCGGCGAACGCCTTGGGCGAGCCGGTCATGATGAGAACGCGGGTCGTCTCATCGGCCATGACCTCGCGGATGGCCGCGAGCATATCCTGGTTGAGCGGGCCGTAAAGCGCGTTGAGCGCCTTGGGACGGTTGAGCGTGATGGCAGCAATGCCGTTCTCGTCGATATCGAGGAGAACGTTTTCATACTCTTTGTGCATAGTTTATTTACTCCTTAAAACTGAAACGGATGGATTTTCGTTCCGGGGAATGCGGAGTCGCCGACGCTGTATCGGGTATACCGCGAGGCGGCTCCGCGATGCCCAGGATGAAAAGGCGCCGTTTATTCAGCCGGGATGGACTGACCGCCGTCGCAAAGGATATAGGTGCCGGTCATGTAGTTGAAGCTGTCGGAGCACATGGCAAGCACAGGGCCGGCGATCTCCTCGATGGTGCCGAGACGGCGCAGCGAGGTAGCCTTGGACTGCTGACGGTAGTAGTCGGTCTGGTTGCCGTTTTCGTCGATGAAGAACTTCTCGTTCAGCGGGGTGACGACGTAGCCGGGGCAGATGCAGTTGCAGGTGATGTTCTCACGGCCGAAGTTGTTGGCCATGGTGCGGGCCAGAGACAGGCAGCCGGCCTTGGAAGCGCCGTAAGCCACAACGCCCTTGCCGCCGATCAGGCCGCCGACGGAGGCGGTGATGATGATCTTGCCGCCCTTTTTGCCGTTGGTGGCGTTCTGCTTGATCATCTGGCGAGCCGCCGCCTGGCAGAACATGAAGGTGCAGGTGAGGTTGGTGGCGATGACCTTTTCAAAGTCCGCCGCCGTGTACTCGGGGCGACCCTCGCGCGTTTCCACGATGAGCGCGGTGGGGCCGGAAACGCCGGCGTTGTTGATGAGGATGTTCAGCTCGCCGAATTCCTCGACGGTCTTGTCGATGACCATCTGGATGTTCTCCATGCGGGAGGAGTCGGCGGCGATGCCGAGGGCGCGGCCGCCCTTGCAGTAGTTTTCGTTGAGATCGTCCACCGCGTCGATGACCTTGGACTCGGTACGCGCCGTGATGACGACGTTGGCGCCGAAGGCGGCCAGCGCGCAGGCAATGCCGAAGCCCAGACCCTGGGTGCCGCCGGTGATGATGGCGGTCTTGCCGGTCATATCGAAGCTGGGAACGCCCATCTTGCGATTGAGATGTTCAGCCATGATGCAGTCCTTCCCTTCTTACGCCTTCTTGGCGGCGTCGAAGCGCTCGAGCATCTTGCGCGGGGTCTGCACAGCGCGCTCGTAGCGC
>CAYROZ010000085.1:0-8488 GCA_964426125.1 uncultured Oscillospiraceae bacterium | reverse complement strand
CGCAGCACGTCGGCGGCCATGTTAGCGAAATGTTTTCGCGGGTGGTGCATCCGGTGCCGCTGGAAAGCCTGATGGTTGTGTTGTCCTATGAGGAGCTGGACGCCTTCTGCGCGCGCATGGACGCGTCCGTGGCCGAGGCGCACGATTACGTCACCGAGCCGAAGATCGACGGCCTTTCCGTCGCCGTCGAGTATCGCAACGGACGGTTGTATCAGGGCGCAACGCGCGGCAATGGTGCCGTGGGCGAGGATGTGACAGAGAATCTGAAAACCATCCGCAGCTTGCCCAAGGTGCTGAATAATGCGCCGGAGCGCCTGATCGTGCGCGGCGAAGTTTACATGAGCCACGAGGTATTTAACCGCCTCAACGCCGAGCGCGAGATCACGGGCGAAGCCCCGCTGGCCAATCCCCGCAACGCGGCGGCAGGCTCTCTGCGCCAGCAGGACAGCAAAGTATGCGCCAAGCGGGAGCTTGACATCATTTGCTTTAACATCCAGCTCGCCGAGGGCATGAGCTGGTCAAACCACTATGACACGCTCGAAGCGCTTGAGGCCATGGGCTTCCCGGTCGTGCCGCACACGCTGTGCCAAACGGCAGAGGAGTGTAAAACGCGCATCACCGCCATTGGCGAGGGGCGCGAGACCTATCCCTATGACATCGACGGCGCGGTCATCAAGATGAACGATCTTTCCCAGCGCGACGCTCTGGGCAGCACGGCGAAATATCCTCGCTGGGCCGTGGCCTACAAATACCCGCCGGAGAAGAAGGAAAGCCGCGTCACGGATATTGTTGTGCAGGTCGGACGCACGGGCGTTTTGACCCCCAAGGCCGTCATTGAGCCGATCCGGCTGGCCGGAACGACCGTCACGAATGCCACGCTGCACAATCAGGATCAGATCGAAAAGCTCGGCGTGAACATTGGCGACACGGTGCTGGTGCAAAAGGCAGGGGAGATCATCCCCGCCGTTCTGGAAGTGACGAAAAAAGGGGACAGGGCGGACTACTTCCGTCTGCCGGAGCTGTGCCCGGTGTGCGGCTCGCCCGTGATGCGCGACCCGGACGGGGCGGCCCTTCGCTGCACCGGTGCGGAATGCCCCGCGCAAACACTGCGCAACATTGTGCATTTTGCCAGCAAGGAGGCCATGGATATCGACGGCCTCGGCCCGGCGGTCGTGGAGGCGCTGGTGGGCGCGGAGCTTGTGAAAACGCCCGCTGACCTGTATTACCTTGAGCCGCAGTCCGTGGCGCGGCTTGACCGTATGGGAAAGAAATCCGCCGAGAATCTCATTGCCGCCATCGAAAACAGCAAGCAGGCCGGTCTTGCGCGGCTGCTGTGCGCCTTTGGCATCCGGCAGGTCGGCTCCAAGGCCGGGAAGGTCCTGGCGCGGCAATTTGCCGATCTGGACGCGCTGATGGCCGCGGGGCTTGAGGAGCTTACAGCGATCGACGACATCGGCCCGGTCACGGCGGAATACATCGTGAGCTGGTTTTCCAATCCCCAGTCACAGCATCAGATTGCCCGCCTGCGGGAGGCCGGCGTGTCCTTCGCAAGCGGCGAGAGCGTGACGGACAGCCGTTTTGCCGGCATGACCTTTGTGCTCACCGGCACACTGCCCACGCTCACGCGCCAGCAGGCCGAGGCACTCGTGGAGAAATTCGGCGGCAAGGCCTCCGGCTCGGTGTCGAAGAAAACAAGCTATGTGCTCGTGGGCGAAAACCCCGGCTCGAAGTACGACAAGGCCGTGCAGCTTGGCATTCCCATTTTAAACGAGGCAGAATTTTTGAAAATGACCGAGTGACAACAAAGTGTATAGTCAAGAGGCGGAGCCGCAGCTCCGCCTCTTTTGCTTATGCTCATTGAATTTCTTCCGCGAGCTTGATAAGCTCATATACACTGCGCGGCACATCCGGCGTGTCACTGAGCGTGAAAACAAGATCACGCCCGCTGTCGTACCAGATCAGCTCGCTCCAGCCGTCGTGCAGCAGGGCAAAGGCATCCTCGCCATTTACAGCAAGGTCGTCGCGGAAGCCATCGCCCTCATAGGCCGCGCCATAAAAGCGCTTCATGTCGGCATAGCTTCGCGCGCCCCGGCTAACCGTATAGCTGTCGTCCGTCCAGTAGCGCGTATAGGTAAGGGCGATGCCATCGCGATACAGCGTTGTGAGGCCATCGTAGGCGCAGGGGGCTGCTTCAAGATACCAGTAGAACATATTCTGCTCATACCGGCCGCGCTGTGTTCCGGCCAGGATGCGGTCATGCAGCGATGGAATGACCAAATCGCCGAGCTCGTCGATGGCAGCATCATAAGTCAGGCCATCGGAAAGCGTATCCCCCAGAGGCGGCCCTTCGCTCGCGCCGAGATCGCAAATATAGCGCTCCGGCATTTCATCTTCCGCCACGCTCTCCGCCATGGACAGCAGTGCCTCATCGCCGATACTCTCGCTGCTTGTGAGGATAAACCAGAGGCCAAGGTCAGTGTCCAGCCAGTTCAAACAGCGCCGCTGATACTCACCCGCGTAGTTCCAGTCCGGTACATCGCTGAAGTAGCCCTCGAAGCCGTTCGCAGTACAGCTTTGCACGGAGGCAAACTGGCTTCGATACTCCTGTTCGGCCTCAAATTCCGCACGTGTGGCTTCTAGGGAAGCGATTTCATCGCCCTCAAAACGCTTGTAGCTCAGGCGGATGTATTCGTCCCCATCGGTTCGAAAATAGCGGCTTATGACCTGTCCTGTGTACTGGTCATAGTATTCATGTCGTATATAGCTTGTGTCGCCGGTGTGGGTATATCCCGCTGGGAGGGGCAACGTGTAGCTTCCAAGGGAATAATAGCAGCGGACCCAATTGCCTTCATACACCGGTTCGGACACATAGTCGGCCCTGTAGGCCGCCACAGACTGCGCAAAGCGCTCGTCTTCGCTCAGGCCGTTCCGTCGGGGCAGGGAAGCAGCCGCTGTTCCCGCCACGCTCTCCGCCGCGGCCAGAATTTCCTGCTGCGTCATATCGTACGCATGAATCACAAATCGAAGCTCCCGCTCCGTATCGACCCACATCAGCATCCAAAAGTCATCGCTCAGCTGCACAAGATACGCCCTGTATCCATTCACCTCGCATTCGATCCGCTCGTATTGGGAATACGGCAGCTCATCCGCGTAGGTATCGAGCGAAAGACGCTCGGCCTCGTCCGCCTGATCGAGCGGCAGAAGATCGTGGTAGCTGAATATCAGGGAACCGGCTCCGTAGCTGCGCGTGACCGTGTACATATCTTCGATAAAGTCCGGCGTACCGCCGCTCATCTGATCCAGATCACAGCCCTCCGGCAGCTCGGTCAGCCAATAATCGCCCAAAAAGGCAATAGCCTGTTCTGTCTCATCATCACCAGTGTCAATATAGGTTCGGTTGGCTCGCGCCTCATCATAGGCTGCCACGGATTGCGCCGTTGCCGCGCGTGCCTGCGGCGTTTCAAACAGGGCGGCGATGGCCCCAAAATCAATGGCATCGGCGAGGGCTTTGGCCTGCTGCTCATCGCTTGTGTGAATGACCGCCGTCACATAGCAGCCTTCGGCACTGAAGATGAAGCCGCGCGGTTAGAGGATTCTTCCGTGAACATGACGAGCGTGGTGCCATCGGCCGTTGTATACTCCTGCTCCACGACATCCTCGTGCAGACCGAACGCGATCTGCGTAAAGGAGCCCTTTACCGTGGTGACGAGCTCAAACGAGCTGTCCCATCCGGACTCATCCGGATAGCCATACGCCTTGAAGGAGCCGTCATCGTAGTAATACTCGCCGTAAAGGCTGTAACCCTTCGCGAGGAAAGGCGCGGTTTGCAAGGCATCATACAGTTCGGAGCCGGTGGTGAAAAACTGGCGCTGGGTATGCAGCGTCAGATCATACTTTTCCAGCAGCGCATCCAGCTTCTCCGCCTGTTCGGCAAAGACAGCGCCATAGAGATGGGCGTAATTGTCCGGCGTTTCGTACCATGTGTCATCCACACCAAGCTCTTCGTAGCGGTTCTCGTGCTCGCTTTTCCAGGCGTTGTTCCATTCGTTCCATTCCGTATAGGCCTTGTATTCCGGGCTGTCCGAGAAACCGTTGCAAGAAAGATAGTTTTCTCTCTCGTCCGTTTGCGCGGGAAGAAGCCCAACATCTTCGATCACAGCGTCTTTCAACCCATAATGATAAACCGCGACCGCGCCGACGGCCAGCAGCAGGGCGATGACCGCCGCGATCAGCAGCGTGCGGCCAACACGACGAGGGTGAGAGCGCGTTTTTGGGCGGATGGCCGCCACCGTCATCGCTTCGATGCGCGCCGCCGTGGTGATTTCAGGGTCTTCCAACTCGTATTCTTCAGGCGCATAATATGTATCTAAAAGCTCAGAGATCGAATATCGCATCGTTTATCCCTCCTTTGGAAAGCTTCGTGCGCAGACGGTCGCGTCCGCGCTTGAGCCGCTGGCGCACGGCGTCCGGCTTCATGTCGAGCGATTCGGCGATGAAGGCTGTGCCCTGGCGGTAGTAATAATGCCGCAGAAAAATCGTCCGATCCGGCTCGCCGAGACTGTCCACCGCCTCCATAACGAGTGCGGCGCGTTCCGAGGCCTCCGCCGCAGCCTCCGGGCCCTTTTCCGGCAGTTCGATGAAATTCTCGTCCAGCGCCGCTTCCTTTCGGCACTGACGCAGCTTCATGAGCGCTGCATTGTGCGCGACCGCCGCGAGCCATGGACGAAGCTTTCCCGGCTTCACGCTGCCGCAGCGCCGCCATAGCGTTAAAAACACATCGGAGATCACTTCCTCCGCGTCCTGTTCGCTCATGCTTCCGCTCAGTGTTTTCCATACCACGGCGCTCACATAGGGCGTATAGCGCCGGATGCACCAGCGCAGGGCCTCTTCGCTGCCTGCCTGCAAGCGCTCGAGCTGTTTATCCTCGGTCATAGCTTACCTCCTGTCCTCAAGGAATGAGTCAACTCGCTTTATAGAAAGCAAGCTCCGCACAAACTGTGACAGAAAAATGCAAAAGCGGACACGAAACCGTGCCCGCCTCGGATTTTATATCAGTGCCTCAAGCAGCATAACGATGCCGCTGACAGCCATCATGATGTAAATGAGCTTTCGCATCATATCGCCGTTGATGCGATCAAATACCTTCTTGCCGGCCCAGGTGCCAAGCACCATACCGGCCAATGCCACAACAGAACAGACCAGCACGTTCTTCGTTACCACGCCGCTGTGGACGCGCACCGCCGTCATATAGATGTTTGAAAACATGAAATAGGTCTGGATCGTGGCCAGGTATTCCTCTTTGTCGTCCAACACGGCGGAGTAATACAGGCTGACGGGTGGGCCGCCGATGGAAAACAGCGCACTCATCACACCGCCGATGCCGCCCGCCGTCAGTGCGGAGGGGATGCTGTCGCGCAGACGGATGCGCTGGTTGAAAAAGAGAAAATAAATGCTCAAAAGTACCAGCAGCGCACCCAGCATCAGCTGCATCGTGTGGTTTCCAAGGCCTTTGGCGAAATGCACCGTGAGCGTGGAGATGGCAAAATAGGCGATCAGCGGCACGATCATCGAGCGCCAGCGCACCTTTTTGCGGTAAAACCAGCATATCCACAGGCCCTGCACCAGCGAGAGGATGTTCACAAGCGCTGCCGCCGCAACCGTGGATTCCATGACATAGGGCAGAAACATCATGGAAAAAATGCCCGCGCCGAAGCCGCAGACCATGTTCAGAAAGTATCCGGCCGAACCGGCAACAAAACACAGAAAATAAACCATAACGCGCCCATTATAGCGCAAAAATTCCCGCCTGTACAGAAAAACAGTGCAGCCAAGAAAATTGACTGCACTGCAAGCTGTTATTTAAGTTTTTCAGCCCTTGTCCGGCTGGCGCTCGTCGCCCAGGAAGAACACGGCCACGGTTCCGGGACCACTATGGGAGCCGATGATGGTGCCAATGTCGTACAGGCGGATGGTGCCTTTGAGCTTGGGGAATCGCGCTTCGACCGCATCGATGAGCAGCTGCGCATCGTCTGCGCACTCCGAGTGGCACACGAAGCACTTGCCGTCGTAGTCCGTGCCATTTTGAATGTGTTCGGCCATGGTGTCCACCGTGCGCTGCAAGGCGTTTTTCTTGCCGCGGACCTTATCATAGGCGATGATGCGGCCGCCGTTGTCCAGACGCATGATGGGGCAGATGGACAGGATCGTTGCAATGGTGGCCGCCGCGCCGGACACGCGGCCCGTGCGCTTAAACTGGGTCATATTTGTCGAGAAGAACTGGTGATGCACGCGGTTGCGGTTTGCAAGGACCCAGTCGGCGACCTCATCGATGGTCTTGCCCTCGTCGCGCAGATCGGCGGCGTAATCCACCAGCATACCAAAGCCGGAGGACGAGCACAGCGAGTCGATCACGACGATCTTGCGCTCGGGGTATTTCTCGCGCAGGATCTCCGCGGCCAAAAACGCGTTATGTACAGAACCGGACTGGCCGGAGGTGAATGCAAGGTGGAGCACATCGCCCTTTTGCAGCAGCGGCTCCAAGAAATCCTCATATTCCGCAACGTTCATTTGACTGGTCTTGGGCAGATGCCCGGCGGCGAGCAGCGCATAAAACAGCGGCCGCGCCTCAGGATCGCGCCCCATATCGTCAACATATTCCTGCTCGTCTATGCGATACTTGTAAAACAGGACGGGTACATTGCGGCTTTCCAGATAAGAATACGGAAGGTCGACCGTCGATTCACTGGACAGGATAAATTTTGCATCCATAATAAATTCCGGCCTTTCATATAAGATTAAAAGTTATGCTAGGATTTTTTTCAATCTGGCATAGCGCGGCAGGGAACCCTCCGTCGGACGCTCGGGCTGGCCCTGAATAAGGGGCAGGGCATAGGCGATGAAATCGTCCGTGACAAAGTTTTTCTCCTCGGTGATCCATTCCATGGGCACCTTCTTTTCCGCGTTTGCCACGGAGGTGAGGGGAATGAGCTTGGTGCGGCAGACATATTCGCCGTTTTCCTCCGCCCGCTCAAAGGCGACCATTTTACCGGTCTCACCGCTCACAGCGGCTTCCACCGCCACGCGTCCGGCCATTTCCGCCTCGTCCAGATCGGTCTTGGAGGCAAGATGCGCGCCGCAGCGCTGCAACAGCGAAAGCTCAATGGGGCGGACCTTCGCGCCGGTGCGCTGCTTCACCATCTCCCCCAGACGAGCGGCCAGACCGCCAAGCTGGGCATGGCCGAAGCCATCCGTGGCACTGGTTTTGGCCTCGGAAACAAAGCTGCCGTCGGCATAATGCAGGCCCTCGGAAACGGCTACCAGACAATTATACTTAAGTTTATAGATGTTTTCTACATCTGTCAAGAAGCTTTCTTCGTCAAAATCGCACTCCGGCAGATAGATCAGATCGGGGCCAGCGCCAAATTTTGTGGCCAGCGCGGCAGAACCGGCCAGCCAGCCGGCGTGACGGCCCATGATCTCCACGATCGTGACCTGGCCGGTGGGGTAAACGCGGGAATCCTTCGCGACCTCCATGCAGCTGGTGGCGATATACTTCGCCGCGCTGGCAAAGCCGGGGCAGTGGTCGGTGCCGACAAGGTCGTTATCGATGGTCTTGGGGATGCCCATCACGCGGCAGTCCCAGCCGGAGCGCGCCATGAAGCGGCTGATCTTGTCACAGGTGTCCATGGAGTCGTTGCCGCCGTTATAGAAGAAATAGCGGACATTGTGCTTTTTGAACACCTCAAGGATGCGCTGGTAATCGGTATCGTCCACATCGGGATCAGCCATTTTGTAGCGGCAGGAGCCAAGCTCGGACGAGGGCGTGTTCTTCAAAAGAGCAAGCTCCTCCGCGTCCTCCAGCCCCATGTCGAACAGGCGGTCGTTCAAAACACCCACGATGCCGTGCTCCGCGCCGAGCACCTGCGTGATCTCCTCCGCGTCCAGCGCGGCACGGATCGCACCGTAAGCACTGGCGTTGATGACGGACGTGGGTCCGCCGGACTGACCGATGATACACGCGCCAACCAATTTGTTTTCCATGAAAAAATCCTCCTTACGCATTTGTTTTTTGTTTGATTGTGTTGATTATATCATCAAATCAGTGTAAAATAAAGCGTAAGAAAGAAGAGAGCGAAAAAATTTGCCTTAAGGAGTGTATTAAAAAATGCCTATCGTAACCAGCAAGGAAATGTTTGAAAAAGCCTACAAGGGCGGCTATGCCATCGGCGCGTTCAATGTCAACAACATGGAGATCGTGCAGGGCATCACCGAGGCCGCGGCGGAAGTGCGCGCGCCCCTGATCCTTCAGGTCTCTGCCGGCGCCCGCAAATACGCCAAGCACGCGTATCTGATGCATCTGGTCGAAGCCGCGGTGGAAGACACCGGTCTGCCCATCTGCCTGCATCTGGACCACGGCGCGGATTTCGAGATCTGCAAAAGCTGCATCGACGGCGGCTTCACCTCCGTGATGATCGACGCTTCGTCGAAG
>CAYROZ010000084.1:0-8576 GCA_964426125.1 uncultured Oscillospiraceae bacterium | reverse complement strand
AATATTACCTACATAGGGGCTTTTTTGTACTGTCCGTACAATCTGGGGCAGTTCATCCCCTCGGGGCGGCCTTTTTCCATGCAAAAAGCCTCCGGAGCCAAGCGGTTCCGGAGGCTTTGCTTATTGCGGTTTGTCAGTTGAAAATGACGAGGCCGAAGAAGTCGTTGAGCTGGCCGAGCAGCACGAGGACCATGATGATGGGCGCGATGAAGCGGATGCCGAAGGTGAAGAACTTGCGCAGCAGCGGCGTCACCTTGCAGCCGGAGGCGATCTCGTCCAGCGTGTAGTCGGGCTTGAGCTCCCAGCCGATCATGATGGACATCAGCAGTGCGCCGAGCGGCATGGCGACGCCCTCCGCGATGCAGTCGAAGAAGTCAAGCCAGCAGTCGTTGAAGCCGTTGATGAAATACTTCTGGAACGGCACCCAAACGCCGTTGGAGCCAAGACCATCCCACGCCACCAGAATGGCCAGAACGGTGAAGCAGCCGCACACGATCCAGGTGATCTTCGAGCGGTCAACGGTCTTTTTCTTTTCCGTGCGAATGTCGGAAACATAGGTCACGAGAACCTCGATCAGCGAGATGGACGAGGAGATGGCCGCGATGAACACGAGGCCGAAGAAGATCACGCCGAGGATCGCGCCGAGCATATCCATCGAGCCGAACACGGTCTGCATGGTCTGGAACAGAAGGCCGGGGCCGGACAGCTTGATCTCGTTCATGGGGATGCCGTTCTGCACGCCGTAGGCCACGGCGGAGGGGATGACGGCAAGGCCGGCCATCAGCGCAACGAGCGTGTCGCAGCCGACGATGATGGCGGAGTTTTTCACGAGGTTTTCGCTCTTGGAAAGATAGGAGCCGTAGGTGATCATGGCGCCCATGGCCAGCGACAGCGAGAAGAACATCTGGCCGCCGGCCGTGGCGAGAACGCTGAGGAAGTTCGGCGCTTTTTCGATGAAGCCGGCCTTCACGGCGTAGCCGGGCACGAACATGAATTTAAGCCCCTCGACCGCGCCCTCCATGGTGACGGCGCGGATGATGACGATCACGAGCATCACGGCCAGCGCGGGCATACCGATGGTGTTGAATTTCTCAAGACCGCCGGAAACACCGCCGCGCACGATGAGGACGTTGAGCAGGATGAAGATCAGTGTGAACACCACGCAGCCCCAGGGATTGGTGAGCATGGCGGCGAACAGGGTGTCGCCGGGGAGCGACGCCTGCGCGAAGGCGATGTTCGACAGGTTATAGAAGATGTATTGCAGGCAGTAGCCGCCCAGCACGCAGTAGAACGTGAGGATCAGAAACGGCGAGATGACGCCCAGCCAGCCGACCCACGCAAAGCGCTTGGACGCGGCCTTATACGCGCCGATGATGCCCTTGCCAGTGCGGCGGCCAAGGGACAGCTCCGCCATCATGATGACTGAGCCTACGAAAACGCCCAAAAGCAGATATACGATCAAAAACGTAAAGCCGCCGCTTTTGCCCATCTTGTAGGGGAAGCCCCAGATGTTGCCCAGGCCCACAGCGGAGCCGATGGCGGCCATCAGAAAGCCAATGTTACTGGCCCAAGAGTCGCGTTTTGTTTCCATTGATTTCCCTCCCGGTTTCTCTTTTCTGGTTTAATACACAAAATTGATGGTACTAACTATACCATTTTTTGACCAGCTTGGGAAGAAAAATTTGTGCATTTTCAATAATTAAAAAATTGACAAGGCTAAACAAAAGAAAACCCCGACGAAGTTTGTGCGCTTCGTCGGGAATTTTCATCAATTTCTGTATATTCTGCTCATTCGGCGGGAACCACGCGTCCGTCCGGGCAGACCTCGTTGGGATAGATGGTGTAGTCGCCCTCGGCCAGGAAACGGCACCACTGGCGCGCCATCTCCTCCTTATTCGGCACGATCAGCAGCGGGCTGTCGTCCGGCACGGAGGACATATCGCCGCCGCCGACCTCTGCCGCGCAGCCGACGGTCCAGTCGTCGCCAACGAGATACTCGCCGTTTTCATAAATCAGCTCGTCGCCCACCGTGAGGGAAACGATGGCCTTCGTGGCCGGATCGTAGGTGCACTTGAGCCCTGCGACCTGGAACATATTGTTGTTCTCCTGTCCAAGCTTTGCGCAGCTGGTGGTCATCTTGCTCACAAGCTCCTGCGCCGTGTATTCCGCGTAGTAGATCTTCAGGGGGTTGGCGAAAACGCTCATTGCATCGACCAGCGTGATGTCCCCGGCCTCGATGCTCGAACGCACCCAGAAGCCCGGATACAGTGCGATGGAGATCTCGTTTTCCGTCCACAGATCCTGCGCGACCCAGAGAATGCCGTCGGCCACAAGGTCGCCCAGATTGGTCTCGTTGGCGCGCACGCCGCCGCCGACGTCGCCGGAGGAGATGCGCTCGCCGTTGAGGAAGTGTTCGGAGGTGGCCCACACCTCGGTGTAGCCATCCGCCGCCAGACGGCCGTAGCAGCGATCGACCGCCGCCTGCACGTCCGCATCCGGCTGCACGCCGGTCACGGTGCCGTCGTCATTGGGAACAAGGTTTTCGCAGTCGCGGGCGATGACCTTGCCGTCCTTGAGATACAGATACAAAATGCCGATGGCCTCGCCCTTGCAGGAGGCCTGGTTGACGATGGGGCCGCGGCCATAGCCGGAGAACAGCCAGCCCTCGCCATCGTTGATGACGGAGTGGGTGTGCGCGTCGATGATGGCGTCCAGTCCGTCCACCTTCATGGCCACCTGGGCGGAGTTTGTGTCGTTGGAGGAGGTCTCCATGCTGTCCGCGCCCAGCCAGCCGACGTGGCCGACCATCACAACGGCCGTTGCGCCCTCGTCCGCCAGCGCGTCGGCCATGCTCTGGGCCACGGTCTGGGTGGAAAGGCCGGTGAAGTAGGCGTCCGTGATGGAGCCGCCGTCCGTGGAAACGCCGAACAGACCGAGCTTGGTGCCGTTTGCGGTCTCAACGATCGCGCCGTCATCGAGCGGGTTGCCGCCGGTTTCGAGGTCGTAGCTTTCCAGATCGAGCGCGTCGTAGTTGATGGTGCCGTCGTCGTTGAGGCTGAGGCAGTCGTACAGATCCACGAACTCCTCCACGCCCACGGCGGGCTCATAGGAGGCCGCATAGCTCGAGAGCGTCACGGGCTCGGCAGCCGTGAGGTTTGCCAGCAGGGTCTTGGTGCCCTCGGTGTTGCCGATGGCCGCGAGCAGATAGGTGGTCATGGCCTGATCGGTCAGACCGCCGTCGTTATTGCCCCAGGTCATGTAGTCATAGATCTTGTTCATGATGTAGGGGATGTATTCGCCCTCGTAAACGTGGGCCGCCGCGTAGCCGCCGGCGTACTGGTCGCCGCCGTTGACGGCCAGAACGAGCGAATAGTTTTCGGAGGCCTCAAGCTGGTTTTTCACGCCCTTGACGTAGGGCTCGAGCTGCAGGAAACCATGGGTGTCGTTGGTGTGAACGATGGCAACGGTCTCGTCCCAATCGCACACGAACTGAACGTTGCCGATCACTTCGCCGTTTTCCACGGTGTCGGATTCCGAGAAGAACACGATCACGGGGAAATCCGCCTCGACCATCGCGCCGTCCTCCAGCTCCAGACGATCAACGGTACAGCTGTCGGGAATGAACCAGGTTTCGCCGGCAGCGATCGTCACATCGCCGAGGGACAGACCGTAGTCCTCGCCGGTGTAGAGGCCGTCGAGCCCTTCATAGGCGGGGTTTTCCACCGGCTCGATGACATCGTGGCGGATAACGATCTCCGGCATGGTGGCCGCCGTGGTGGTTTTGCCTGCGCCGGTCTCGCCGGACGGCTCGTCCGATGGCTTGCCGGGGTCGGCGGCGGCCGGAACGGCAGCGGGGCCTTCTTCGGCGGAGGCCTGTGTGCCGCAGGCGGCAAAACTCAGCACCAGGCATACAGCCAGCAATGTGCACAGCAGTTTCTTCATCGTGTTCTTCCTTTCATTTCATTTGGTCTATTTCGATAAGCTGCGGTGCCTCTGCGGTCTCGCGGCCGCAAACGGCGGCATAGCAGCCTTCGATGCGAAAATCGGAAAAGGTCCAGGGACCCCCGGCGGTAACGTCGTATTCATCCAGCGCCACAAAGCGCTCCTCGCTCACGGCCTTGACCCAGGCCTCCTTGCGCGCCCAGAGCGCCATCAGCGCGCCGTTTTGCTCGTCCTCCGGCCGCGACAGAAGCCATTCGCGCTCCGCCGGGCAAAAGCGCCGCGCAATGGACAGTTTCACGGTCTGCACCTGCTGCACATCCGCGCCCACGGACGCATCGGCCAGCGCGCACAGGCACAGTTCGCCCGAGTGGGACAGACTGAACCAGTGCTCGCCGCGGTTGAAAACCGGCTTTCCGGCTTCCAGACGGCGCACCGGCTGAAACGGGTCAAGCCCGTTTTCCTCCATCACGCGCCGCCACAAAAGCCCGGCCCCCAGCGAGGCGCGGCGCGCGCTTTCGTTTTTCAGCCGCGACAGATTCTCCTGCCGCCACGCGGGCAGCCGCTCGATCAGCTCGGCGCATTCGGCCCCGGGCCGGTGGGTGTAATACAGCTTCAGCATCGCGTCACCACCACGGATCGTACCAGTAGTCGAAGATGGAGTGGTTTGTGATGCGGTAAAGACCATAATCGGCGATGTAATCGCGCTGGGATTCAAGCTCTGGATCGTAGATGTAGTTCACGCCGTTTTCGGGGATGACCACGAAGCCGTGCGGCGCGTAGTATTGGTTCACGGTCGCCTTGACGATGTAGCAGTCGTAGCCCAGCGAGCGCGCGAGCAGGCCGAAGCCCGCGGCAAAATCGTAGCAGTAGCCGCCGCCGGACTTGAAAAACAGCAGCGCGCGGAAGGCAAATTCGTCGTTCACGCCGTCGAAGCCGTAGGTGTAGTAGTTGTGGTAGATGTAGCTGCGGCCGCGCGTGCAGTAAAGATACGCCTTGCGCAGGGCCTGCGACTGACTCATGTCGTCCGTGCCGAGGGAGAGAAGGATGCTTTGCAGCATCTCGTCCGTTTCCGCAACGCCGGTGGTATAGCAGCCGTTTTCGTCAAAGTACCATTGCTTATAGCTGGCATTGCGCAGAAGACTGCCGTCGTCCTGCACATAATACAGCTTTCCGCCCACGCGCTGGAAGCCGGATGTGAGCGTTTCGCTGCACCAGCGCTCGATGCCGCTTTCGTTATAGTAGTATTTGTGCTCGCAGCTGGCCTCGAGCACATCGGAGAAATACTCGTGGTCGGCGGGCACATCGGTGTAGCTGGCGTATTCGCCGCTCAGCAGGGCCACGGCCTCGTCGCCATGGCGGCCCATCACGCGGTTGAGAATGTGGCAGAACTCCGCCCGCGTCACAGCGGCGTCCGGATGGAATTTGCCGCCGCCGTCGATCCAGCCGCGCGCCAGCGCGTTTTCGATCGCGGCCTGTGCCCAGTGGCCGTCCGTGTCGTTAAAGGGAATGGGCTCGCTTTGCGGCACGCGCTCCACATCGGCGCTGCGGCGGTGGAACGAGCCGACATACGGCTCCGGCACATCGTCCGATGGCGCGGCGGGATAAAAATGCGAGAGCATACTCATAAGCTGCGCGCGGCTGAGCAGACCGCCGGGGTTAAAGTCGCCCGTGGAATCGGACACCACGCCCCACGCCGTCATGCAGCAGAGCGCCTCATACAGCTCGTCGTCCTCGCCCACATCGGCGAAGGAGCAGCGGCCCTCGATGGGGTTTTCCAGCAGGGCATAGAGCGATTTGATCGCGTCGCCGCGCCGCATGGGCTGGTCCGGGGCAAAGCGGTTAAATTTGATCGGTTCAAGGTAAACGATGTGGGTGTCCGCGGCCAGTTTGGGCAGAGTGCCGGCCTGCACGGTCTCGCTTTGCTCGCGCTGCGAGGCGAGCAGCTTGGACGAAAGCGCGGGCGTGGCCTCCGGCTCCACGGCGGCGATGTCCGTTTGAACACAGCCGCAAAGCGCGAGAGCAAGCAGTATGAAAATGGCGATCAGTGCCCCTCGCTTCACCGGCGCGGCCCACCCTTCTGTCTGGTTTTGATACATGAAAAAGGGAGCGGTGCGAAGCTTTCACGCCGCCCCCCGAAAATATGCGCTTGGTTTTTAGCTCAGCGAGTCCTCCAAAACAGCGCGCAGAACGCCGTTTTTGTCGTTCACGGAGGCCACGCCGGTCTGCTCGTCATAGCTCACGTCCAGACCGAACAGCTTCAGCAGCAGGCCGAGATCGAGCTCGAGCTTGCCGTTTTCCACGGTCGCGCCGTCGATGTCGAGCGAAAGGACCTCATCGGCCTCGTCCACCACGATCACAACGCCCTCATAGGTCTTGCCGGCCTCGAGCGCATCGATCTTGGTGCCGGTGGAGATGTCATAGGCCATGGCGTCGTTGGACATGGCGCAGTCGATGTAAATTTCCAGACCCTCGCCGCGGATCGAGTCGGGGTCGGCGACGGTGAGACTGTAAAGGTTCGAGGTGCCGGTCACGTTCCAGACGGAATCGGCGTCGATGTTCATGCGAACGCCCCAAACGGTGTCGTAGCTGTCGTTATAGATGAACTTCTGCAGGGAAACCTCCTCGGCGGTCATCTCGCCCGAGGCGTCGCTCAGCTCGCTTTCATCGAGCGCTGCGATCTGGTCGCGCCAGTAGCTGTTCCAGGCCGCGAGCGTTGTGCCGACCACGGCGCCGTTGAGCGTGGCGCTTTCCAGCGAGAGGTTCATTTTGCGCATATAGTCCTCGTGCAGCACGTCGCCGTCAACGGTCATGTTGCGGAACACGACCTCGTCGCCAACGTATTCCGTGCCGTCCACGGGGTAGATGCCGGAGGCCATGGAGTCATAGATGAACTGGCTGTGCACGGCGATGCCGGTGCGGCTGACGAGCTCGCAGTCGTCAAAGATCAGCTTGCCGTTGTGGCTGCGGATGATGGCGCAGGCGCCGGACTGGTAGTCGTTGAGCAGCTTGCTCACGCCGGTGTTTTCCTTGTCCCAGTCGCGCCAATCGGTGCCGTCGGCAAAGGTGACGTCCTCGCCCATGGTGGAGATGTAGGCGCCGGTGATCTCGGCCACGGCCTGCGAATCCGGGCCGGACATATCCGCGTGCATCATGATGGGCTGGTCATACGCAGCGATGACGGTGCGGCCGTCCTCGGTAACGGCGGGGGTCGTGAGACTGCCAACGCCGGTGTAGGGCTCGGTGGCCTCGGAGGGCGCGGCATCCAGCGCGTCAACATACAAAACCGCGTTGCGGCACACCGTCACGCCCACGTTGCCGCCGATCAGACGGCTGCCGTAGATGTGGGTGGTGCAGCCGGCGGCGTCATACAGGGCGTAGCCGCCGTCGCCGATGTTTTCCACATCGGAGTTGACCACATACATGGTGGTGGAGGTGTTATCGTAGCTCAGACCGCCCCAGGCGTTCGTGAGAACCTGGGAGTTGAGGAACCACACGTTGCCGCCCATGAGCAGCAGGGCGCGGGTGTCGTGGTTGATGAAGGTGGAGTCCGAGCAGATCAGATCGGGCAGCTGCGTGGCGTTCTTGTCGCGGGACTTGGAGGGGATGTGAACGCTGGGACGGCCCGTGGAGTTCGATTCGATGTAGACGTTGTTCAGCGAAATGGACTTGCCGTTGAACGCAAGACCCACGCCGGGCGCGGTCTCCTTGGCGGAGTCGGGCAGCGTCTCGTCCTCGTCGTAGCGCATCACGATCACGCTGTTGTAGCGCTGGCCGTCGGGCGCTTCGTAAACGTCCTGTTCGCCGCCGAGCGAGAACAGCGTCTGCTCATCGGTGCGGGCGTTGATGACGATGCCGGAGTTGCCAACGGTGTTTTCCTCGTCCCAATCCACGCGCGCGCAGTCGATGTAGATGCCTTCCAGGGCGTAGTCCTCGCCCTCGGCGGGCGCGGCCAGATCGTCCGGCAGCACGGCGTCGTACGCGTCCGTGACGTTTTCAGCGAGGGTATAGCCGTCGTCGCCATATTCGATATAAAGCGCGGCGCGGCTTCCAAGCACATCCACGGCTCGCGTGGAATTGTCCGGCGGGGCGCTGGTGGCGCGGCCGCCCATGGAGGTGTCGGGCATACCGGAGGCATAGGCGCCGAGACTCATCAGCAGAGTCAGCGCCATGGCGAGAGCTAGGATCCTGCGAGTTTTCATGGAATGTGCTCCTTTCACTATTTAAATGTATCATCTAATTTTATCACCGCGCATAGGTCAAAAGCAATAATACTTTGCAAAAAATACAAAGAAAACATGAAAATAATAGGAAGAGACGGAGCTGCGGCTCCGTCTCCTGTGCGGGGGGAAGGGTTAAACGTAAAAATGCGAAGGGCCCGCGGCGATGTGTGGCCGCGCTGCGGACCGCAGGGCATACAAATGGGGGGCGCCTCAGCGCGTCGGTGTGGTTTCGGCGGCCTGTTTCATGACCCGGCGCAGGCGGCTGATGGTCTCGGGCGTGGTGTTGAGATACGCCGCAACGTATTTGTTCAGCCCGCGGTCCGGGAAATTGGGGTGCTTGCTCAAAAACCACTCATAGCGCCCGCGCACGTTGGAGGTGTGCAGGATCATCTTTTCCTCGCGGTTGTCCTGGGC
>CAYROZ010000083.1:0-8649 GCA_964426125.1 uncultured Oscillospiraceae bacterium | reverse complement strand
GCCTTCACAGCGGCGTTCGACTCGTCCATTTTCTTGTTCCAGTGCCAGGTGAACAGGCAGAACACCGGCACGATCAGAAACACGATCAGCGCCAAAGGCCAGCAGATGGTGCACAGAATGACCAGCGAGCCGATGAGTGTGATCAGGCTTGTCATCAGCATTTCCGGCCCGTGGTGGCTCAGCTCGGTGATGGCGAAAAGATCGTTTGTGATGCGGCTCATGAGCACGCCCGTGCGGTTTTTATCGAAAAAGGAGAACGACAGCGTTTGGATGTGGGTGAGGATATCCGTGCGCATATCGGCCTCGATGCGAACGCCCATCAGATGGCCCAGATAGGTGATCACATAGTTGCACAGCGCCGAGATCAGATACGCCAGTGCCAGGATCGCCATCACGGCGAAAAACGCGCCGAATTTATTGTCCGGCAGCAGCGTTTGCAGGCTCAGCCGCGTGGCATAGGGAAAGGCCAGATCGGCAAAGCAGGAAAACAGCGCGCAGAGCATATCGATGAGAAACAGCGTGCGGTGGGGCTTGTAGTAAGAGAAAAAGGTCAAAACGGGATTTTTTTTAAAGTCTTTCATTTTGTCACAATGGGCGAGGGATATCGTCCCTCGCCCTTTCCTTTTCGTTATATGGTTGCGATGACGATCTTGCCGTCGGGCGCGGACACGGCGATCTGCGAAACCTGGCCTTTGTGTCCGTCGATGATCTCGGCGGCCACGGCGTCCTCGATCTGCTTTTGGATCAGCCGCCGCAGATTGCGCGCGCCGTACTGCACGGAGTAGCTTTCGCGCACGAGATAGTCGATGACACTGTCGTCCCAGCTGAAGGCGATGCTGCGCTCGCGCATCACGGCGTCCAGCTCCGAGAGCATGAGCGCGGCGATGGAGCGGAAGTTTTCCTCCGAAAGCTGGTTGAAGCACACGACCTCGTCCACGCGGTTGATGAACTCCGGCCGCAAAAATTCCTGCAGGGCCTTCATGGCCTTTTCGCGGCCCAGCTCGCTGAGCGTCTGGCCGAAGCCCACGGAGCCGCTGCGGCGGTCGGAACCGGCGTTCGTGGTCATGATGATCACGGTGTTTTCAAAGTTGACGGTGCGGCCCTGCGCGTCGGTGATGCGGCCGTCGTCCAGAATTTGCAGAAGGATGTTCAAAACATCGGGGTGCGCCTTTTCGATCTCGTCGAACAGTACTACGGAATAGGGCCGGCGGCGGATCTTTTCCGTCAGCTGGCCGGCCTCGTCATAGCCGACGTAGCCCGGAGGCGAGCCGATGATGCGGCTGACGGAGAATTTCTCCATGAACTCGGACATATCCAGCCGTATCAGGCTCTCCGGTGCGGAGAACAGATCCTGCGCCAGCTGCTTGACAAGCTCGGTTTTGCCAACGCCGGTCGAGCCGACGAAAATGAAGCTGACCGGCTTGCGCTTGGCGGCCAGACCCACGCGGCTGCGCTTGATGGCGGCGCAAACGGCATCCACGGCCTCGTCCTGGCCGATGATGTGCGTTTTCAAACGGTCGTTCAAGCCCGCGAGGCGGACGAACTCGTCCTCCGTGATGTTCGCGGCGGGAATTTTGGTCCAAAGCTCGATGATGCGGGCCAGATTCTGCTCCGTGAGCACGGGGCGGCCCAGCGCGGCCAGCCGCGCCAGCTCGTCGGCGATCTGCATCTCGCGCGAGCGAATCTGCGCCAGACGCTCGAAGTTGTCGGTCTCGGCCGTCAGAAGAAGCTCGCGCTCGCGGTCAAGGTCGTCGCGCTCCTTTTCCAGCTCGGCCTTTTTGGCCGCGTCCGCGTTTTTCAAATCGACGTCCGAGCAGGCCTCGTCGATCAGGTCGATGGCCTTGTCGGGCAGGAAGCGGTCCGTGATATAGCGCTCGGACAGTGTCACGGCCTTGCGGCACATCTCGTCCGGGATGGTCACGCCGTGGTGGTCTTCATAGTAGCGGCGCACGCCCTTGAGGATCTCCACGGAATCATCGATGGAGGGCTCCGCCACCGTGACGGGCTGGAAGCGGCGCTCCAGCGCGGCGTCCTTTTCGATGTGCTTGCGGTATTCCGTGAAGGTGGTCGCGCCGATGACCTGGATCTCCCCGCGCGACAGAGCGGGCTTTAAGATGTTGGCGGCGTTCATGCTGCCCTCGGCGTCGCCCGCGCCAACGATGTTGTGGACCTCGTCGATGACGAGGATGATGTTGCCCTGCTTGCGGATCTCGTCGATCAGCCCTTTCATGCGGCTTTCAAACTGGCCGCGGAACTGGGTCCCGGCCACAAGACCGGTGAGATCGAGCAGATAAATTTCCTTGTCCTGAAGCTTATAGGGCACCTGGCCGGTCACAATGCGCTGGGCCAGACCCTCGGCGATGGCGGTTTTGCCCACGCCCGGCTCGCCGATGAGACAGGGGTTGTTCTTCTGGCGGCGGTTGAGGATCTGAATAACGCGCTCCAGCTCCTCGGCACGGCCGATCATGCGGTCAAGCTTGCCGTCGCGCGCGCGCTGGGTGAGGTTGATGCAGTAGTTTTCGAGAAACTTCTTCTTGCCGCGGCCGTTTTGCGGCGCGGAGGAGGGCGGCGGTGTTCCGGGGCCGGGGCCGGGCGTTTTGTCCGGGTTCAGGCTCTGGTTTTGTCCCTGTGGGCCGCCGAACAGACGGCTGAGGAAGGGGAAGGTGGCGGTTTTGCCCTGGTCGTCATCGTCGTCGGATTCGGACGGCTCGATGCCCATCAGACCCTCGATGCCCTCCGCGCCGCCGAGCGCGTTCATCATTTCGCCCTCGAGACCGTCGAGATCGTCGTCCGAAAGGCCCATCTTGGCAATGATGTCGTCCACGGGCTTGATGTGCAGCTCGCGGGCGCACTTGAGGCAAAGCCCTTCGTTGACGGACTGGCCGTTTTCGATTTTTGTGATAAAGACGACCGCCATATTCTTTTTACAGCGGGAACAGATGGTAGGCTGCATGAAAAACTCCTTCTTGCGGAAAGATTGAGGATATTAGAAGCTTATGAACTGGCTGATGAGGTTCATGTCCATGAAGTAGGCCGCCGCGCTGGAACTGCGCAGCGTGTCCTCCGGCAAAACGATGCCGAGATACTGGCAGAACCACAAAATCAGCGAGCAGAACAGAAAACCGGTCACGATGCCGAGTCCCAGACCACCCAGGTCGTTGATCAGACCCACGAACGGGATGCGCAGCGACAGATTCGGCAAATTCACGATGACCGTCAGCACGATGAACAGCAGCAGGAAGGCCAGCGCAAAGCCGAGCACCCAGGTGGCCGTTTGGCAGAAGACATACACCGCGGCGTCGATCACGGAGCAGTTATTGTCCTCGCGGTATTCATCCGCCTTCACCGCCATCGATTCCGAAGCGGCGTTGGAGATGCCGAGCGACTGATAGCTCTGGCGATAGACGGAGTGGACGATCTCGGGGTTGGCCTCCAGCAGATCGTTGAGCGAGTAGGTCACGTTGTAGTTGCCCTCCTCGTCCGGCTCGTAGCCGAGCAGCGAGTAGGCCTGCTCCTCCACGCGGCTTTCCATGTAGCCGGAAACAAACGGCTTGAGCGCCGGAATGACCTCGTAAGCGTACGCTTCGGACAGAAGCTGCGCGCCGAATATGGACAGGATGATGACAAGGATCTCCACGATCCCCATGATGATACCCTTTTTAAAACCCTGCCATGCACAGATGACAACGATGCCGATCAAAAGGATGCTCATGATCAAGGTGATGTTCAGGTGCATTGTGCGCCCCCCTTTTAGAACTTGTATACTTCCGCGAAGCCCGCTGCCACAAGCAGCGCCTCGCCTTTGGTGCGGATGAGTGCCTTTTTAAAGCCGCTCACATCGGACAGTGTTCCCTTTTTTGTGCCGTTTGCGCCAAAGAGAACGGCGTTGGCGGTGTCAAAAACAAGAAACTCGTTTCCGGCGGCGTCCAGAGACAAAATCTCGCCGGCGAAGGTGGTGGAGGAAAGCTCCTTGCCGCTGCTGTCCACCGAGACCACGGCGGCGCCGGAGCCGGAACGATAGGGACTGAGCGCGAAGCAGACGAAATTGCTGCCCGCGGCGTATAAGGTGAGGTAGCGGCCCGCGAAATCGTAGGCGCCCGCCCATTCGCCGCCAGCCGTGAAAAACACGGCGCGGTCAGCGCAGAAGGCGCACAGCCGGTCGCCGGACAGCCAGCAAAGCTCCAGAAGCACCGTGTCCGAAACGGAAAAGGCGGCAAGCTGCGTTTCGCTGACCAGCGAGAAAAACTTCACCTGGCTGCCCTCCTCGCCGGGACACAGCACGGCAAGCTTGCGCCCGTCGGGCGAAACGTAAGCCGCGAGAACATAGCTTTCGGAGCTGTACCAGCGGTAAACCTCCTCGTGTGCGGCGTTGAGAACGGTCACCAGCGCGCGGTATCCGGCCTCGCGCGAGACCACGGCCAGATGGCCGCTGGCGCTGCACCGGACGGAAACGATGGCCCCGCCGCAGTCATACTGCGAAAGCGAGCCGTCGGCGTCGGCAAAATACAGGGTCTGGCCCTCCGTGTCGAAAAAGGCGGCATAGTCCGCGCAGGAAACGACGGCCGGATCGGCCAGCGAGGCGCTTTGCGCGGCGGCGGTGTCGCCGTTTGGCAAAAGCAGCGCGCAGCCGCTGTTTGAACCCACGGCCAAAAGCCGTCCCACGGCGGCAAAGCACTGGCCGCTGCCGGGCTCAAAGCTGTAGCCGGCCTCGGTTTGGGCGCTGGCGGCGGAAAGCTCTCTTCCGCCCGCGCCGAACAGCCGGTCGCGGAAATACCAGGTCGCGGCGGCCGCTGCCAGCAGCAAAACAGCAAGCACGGCCGCTGCCGCTATGCGCAGCCGCTCGCTGCGGCTCAGTGGTTCGCGGCTTGTTGTATGAGCCATAGCTTCCCCTTATGTAACATCATATTTTAGCATTATCAGACCTGTTTGTCCATCATTTTTCCCACGTCGCCGGCATACCACACGCGGTTCATATAAAGCCCCTGCGGCGGCATGGTCGGGCCGGTGAGACGGCGGTCGCCGGTGTCAAGCAGAGCGGGGATCTCCTCGGGTTTGATCTTTCCCAGCGAGGCATACACCAGCGTGCCCACGATGGCGCGCACCATGTTGTATAAAAACCCGTCCGCGCACACATACACGCGGATCAGCGCCCCCTCGCGCTCGGCGCGGCACCATTTCACCGTGCGAACGGTGGTTTTTGTCTGCGTGCCGACGGAGCGCACGGCGGCGAAATCGTGGGTGCCCACGAAGCCCTGCGCCGCGGCGTTCATCACGTCCGCATCCAGCGGGTAGGGGTGGAAGCAGGCGCGCTTGTTGAGAAACGGGTCCGGGATGCGGGAGTTTAAAATGGTGTAAACGTATTCCTTCTGGATGCACGAGCCGATGGCGTTGAAATCCTCCGGGGCCTCCACGGCGTCCATCACGGCGATATCCATCGGCAGATGGGTGTTCAGCGCCAGCGGCACGCGGTCGACCGGGATGGCGCAGCTTGTGCGGAAATTGGCGCAGTAGCGCAGTGCGTGCACGCCCGCGTCCGTCCGTCCGCAGCCGACGATGTGGTGAACATCGCCGCAAACGGCGCGGGCGGCCTTCGTGAGCGTTTGCTGCACGGTGGGCAGATCGGGCTGCGTTTGCCAGCCGTGGTAGGCGGAGCCATCGTATGCGATTTTCACGGCGATGTTTCTCAAAGGCCAAAGCTCCTTAACACGATCACGGCCGCCAGCATCGCGGCACACAGCGCGAACGCGACAAAATCGCCCGCGTGCATTTTCAGCTGCTTCATGCGCGTGCGGCCCTGGCCGCCGTTGTAGCAGCGGCACTCCATGGCCACGGCCAGCTCATCCGCGCGGCGGAAGGCGGAAACGAACAGAGGGATCAGCATCGGCAGCAGCGCCTTGGCCCGCTCGGTCAGACGGCCGGTTTCAAAGTCTGCGCCGCGCGCCTTCTGGGCGGACATGATGCGGTCGGTCTCCTCAATGAGCGTGGGGATGAACCGCAGCGCGATGGACATCATAAGACTCAGCTCATAAACCGGAACGTGCAGCTTTTTCAGCGGCGTGAGCAGCCGCTCCATGCCGTCCGTGATGGCGAGGGGGCTGGTGGTGTAGGTCAGCAGGAAGGTGCCCGCCACCAGCAGCATCACGCGCAGGACCATGTAAACGGCGTTGACCACGCCCTGGCGGGTGATGGTGATGAATTTCCAGTGGAAAATGGGGTCGCCGGTGGTGAAAAACAGATTCAGAATGGCTGTGAAAACGATGATATAGATCAGCGGCTTGAGCCCTTTCAAAACGGCCTTGGGGCCGATGTGGCTGATGGCCATCACGGCGATGAGAAAGCCGATCACGAGCGCATAGCCCACCCAGCCCTTGGCTGTGAACAGCGCCGCGATGAAAACGATCGTGGCGATGAGCTTGGTGCGCGGGTCGAGCCGGTGCACGGCGGTGTCGCCGGGGAAGTACTGGCCGAGCGTAATGTCCTTCAGCATACGCCGTCACCTCCCCGCAGAGCCAGGATGGCATCGGTGAGCGCGTCGAGCGTGTAGATGTTGTCCGGCAGTGCCAGACCGCGCTTTCTAAGCCGCAGCGCCAGATCGGCGCTTGCGGGCAGATCGAGCCCCATGGCGCGCAGCTCATCCGCGTGGGAAAATACCGCGTCGCAGGGCCCGTCAAAGGCCGCGCGGCCGCCGTCCATCACGATCAGCCGCGGACAAAGCGCGGCCGCCGCGCTCATATCGTGCGTCACGAGCAGCAGCGTAGCGCCGCTGGCGGTCTTCCAGTCGAGCAGCTTCTGCAAAATGCTGCGCCGGCCCTCCGGGTCAAGACCCGCCGCCGGTTCGTCCAGGATCAGCAGCTCCGGCCGCATGGCCAGCACGCCCGCAATGGCCACGCGCCGCTTCTGTCCGCCGGACAGCTCCAGCGGCGAGGCCGTGAGCATATCGTCCGTCACGCCGGTGAAGTGCGCGGCCTCATGCACGCGCTCGTCGATCTCGGGCTCGGACAGCTTCATGTTCTTCGGGCCGAAGGCGATGTCCGCGTAAACGGTTTCCTCAAACAGCTGATACTCCGGGTACTGGAACACCAGCCCCACGTGGCGCCGCGCCTCGCGCATGGAGGCCTTGGAGGCGAAAATGTCCTGCCCGTGCAGCATAACGGTGCCGCGGCTCGGCTTGAGCAGGGCGTTGAGATGCTGGATGAGCGTGGACTTTCCGCTGCCGGTATGGCCAATGAGCCCGACGGTCTCGCCGGACTCGATGGAAATATTAACGCCGTCAATGGCGGTTTTTTCAAATGGTGTACCCTGACTGTAGATGTGTGTCAGGTCTTTGGTTTCTAGGATCGGCATAGTGCCTCCATGATCGCCTGCGCACAGGCGTCGGGATCGGTGATATCGTCCGGCAGCTCCAGGCCGCCGCGGTTGAGCGCCTGCAAAAGTGCCGTGGTTTCGGGAACATCCAGCCCCAGGGAACGGAGTTTTTCGGTTTGGGGGAAAATTTCGCGCGGGGCGCCGTCCATGGCGATGGTGCCCTTGTCCATCACGATCACGCGGTCGGCCTGCGCGGCCTCCCCCATGTGGTGCGTGATGAGCAGCACGGTCATGCCGGTCTCGCGCCGCAGCGCCTCGATGGTGGACAGCACCTCGCGCCGGCCCTTGGGGTCAAGCATGGCGGTCGGCTCGTCCAGCACCAGCGCCTCCGGCTGCATGGCCAGCACGCCCGCGATGGCCACGCGCTGCTTCTGTCCGCCGGACAGAAGGCTTGGCGAATGCTGCCGCAGCTCATACATGCCCACGCTTTTCAAAGCGCCGTCCACGCGCGCGCGGATCTCCGCCGGGTCCACGCCGAGATTTTCCGGCGCGAAGGCCACGTCGTCCTCCACGACGTTTGCGACGATCTGGTTGTCCGGGTTTTGAAACACCATGCCCACGCGGCGGCGGATGTCGATCAGGTGCGTTTCGTCCGCGGTGTCCATACCATCGATAAAAACGTGGCCGGATGTGGGTGTAACAATGGCGTTGGTGTGCTTGGCCAGCGTGGACTTGCCGCAGCCGTTCGCCCCCAGCACAGCCACGAAGCTGCTGCGCTCAATGGTGAGATTTATGTCAACCAATGCCGGAGCGGATGCTTCCGGATAGGTGAAGCTAACATGATCGAATTGAATTATGTCAACCATTTATGCCTCCCAGCGGCAGCTGGCCCCGCAGGGCAGGAACAGGCCGCTCGCCGTCACGGGGAGTCCCAGCTCCTGCGACTGGCTGTGGCCGCCGAAGTCGCGCGTGAAGATGCTTTCGGAAATGTAGGTCAAAGTTGAGGCGGAAAGACCGGTGGTGTAGGAGTTGATGAGCACGAACAGGGGCTTGTCCGAAAGCACCTGCCGCACGGTGGAAACGAGCTCCCACAGATTGTCCTCCAGCCGCCACACCTCGCCGCCGGGGCCGCGTCCGTAGGAGGGCGGGTCCATGATCACGGCGTCGTAGCTTTTGCCGCGGCGTATCTCGCGCTGCACGAATTTCAGACAGTCGTCCACGATCCAGCGCACGGGCCGGTCGCTGAGACCGCAGCTCGCGGCGTTTTCCTTGCCCCAGGCGCGCCTGCCCTTTGCCGCGTCCACATGGCCCACGGAAGCGCCCGCCGCCAGACACGCACAGGTG
>CAYROZ010000082.1:0-9074 GCA_964426125.1 uncultured Oscillospiraceae bacterium | reverse complement strand
TTCGGCTATGCCCGTCAGGACCGCAAGGCCAAGAGCCGCGACCCCATCAGCGCCAAGCTTGTGGCCAACCTCATCACCACCGCCGGCGCCGACCGCGTGCTCACCATGGACCTGCACGCCGCGCAGATCCAGGGCTTCTTCGATATCCCCGTGGATAACCTGCAGGGCGGTCTGATCTTCGCCGACCACTTCCTCAAGCGCTTCGGCCACGGCTGCGAGGATCTGATCGTTGTGTCGCCGGACGTGGGCAGCGTGGCCCGCTCGCGCACCTTCGCCATGAAGCTTGGCACCGGCCTTGCCATCGTGGACAAGCGCCGCGAAAAGGCCAACCAGTCCGAGGTCATGAACCTCATCGGCGACGTGCGCGGCAAAAACGTCGTCATTCTCGACGACATCGTGGACACGGCCGGTTCCCTGTGCGGCGCGGCCAAGGCCGTCAAGGAGATCGGCGGCGCGAAGGCCGTTTATGCCTGCGCAAGCCATGGCGTGCTGTCCGGCCCCGCGCTTGAGCGCATCGCGAACAGCGACCTGGAGGAGCTGATCCTGCTCGACACCATCCCCTACCCGAAGGGCAAGCCCGCCGTGGACAAGATCCACTACCTCAGCGTGGCCAACGTGTTTGCCGAGGCCATCGACCGCATCTATCAGGACCTGTCGCTCGCGACCATGTTCGAATGATCTTTCCGCTTCCCGTGCCGGTCAGAACCGGCCGGCACGGGCGGCATAAAGCAAGGAAGTGCCCAATATGCTCTTTAACAGCGGCGGCGTGCGCTGGCTCGCCGTGTTTCTTGGAAATCCCGGCGCAAAGTACGCCGGAACGCGCCACAACGCCGGCTTTCTCGCGGCGGACGAGCTTGGCAAAAAGCTCAATGTGCGCATCGACCGGCTGCGCTTTCGCGCGCTGACCGGCAAGGCCGTCATCGGCGGCGAACAGGTGCTTCTTATGAAGCCGCAAACCTTCATGAACCTGTCCGGCGAGGCCGTGGGACAGGCTGCGCGCTTTTTCAAGATCGCACCCGACCATGTGATCGTGGTCTCCGACGAGATCGCACTCGCGCCCGGCGCGCTGCGCATCCGCACCAAAGGCTCCGCCGGCGGCCACAACGGACTGAAAAACATCATAGCCCATCTGGGAACCGACCAATTTCCCCGCATCCGCATCGGAGTCGGCGCGCCGCCGGACCGCGGCCCCGACCAGATCGACTGGGTGCTCGGCGTGCCGAAAAACGAGGACGCCGTGGCCTATGCCGATGCGATAAAGCGCGCGGCGGACGCTGTTTGCGATTACATCGAAAACGGCCCCGAGCACGCCATGAGCCACTTTAACCGAAACTGAGCCGGAGCGGCTTTCTCCGGCATGGAAGGAAGGTAGCTGCCATGAAAAAGGAAATGATCGCCATGCTGCTGGCCGGCGGACAGGGCTCGCGCCTGTACGCGCTGACGGCAGACGCCGCCAAGCCCATCATGCCCTTTGGCGGGAAATACCGCATCATCGACTTCCCGCTTTCCAACTGCGCCAATTCCGGCATCGACACCGTGGGCGTTTTGACCCAGTACCGGCCCATGAAGCTCAACTCCTATGTCGGCGGCGGACAGGCCTGGGACCTGAACGGCACGGACGGGGGTGTTTACATCCTGCCGCCGTATATGTCCGCCGGGGAACAGGGCAACTGGTTTTCCGGCACGGCCAACGCCATTTATCAAAACATCGATTTTGTGGATCTTTGGGACCCGGAATACGTTCTCATCCTCTCCGGCGACCACATCTACAAAATGGACTACAGCGAAATGCTGCGCGCGCACAAGGAGCACAACGCCGCGTGCACCATCGCCGTTTTGCAGGTGAGCTTGAACGACGCCAAGCGCTTCGGCATCATGAACACCGGGCCGGACGGCTATGTTTGCGAATTTGAGGAAAAGCCGCAAAAGCCGAAAAGCGACCTTGCCTCCATGGGCATCTACATCTTCAACTGGAAAACGCTGCGCGCGGCGCTCATCGCCGACGAGGCCGACCCCGCCAGCGATAAGGATTTCGGCAAAAACATCATCCCGAAGCTGCTTTCGCAGGGCGAAAAGCTGTGGCCCTGGCGCTTTGACGGCTACTGGCGCGACGTGGGCACCATCGAGAGCCTTTGGGATGCCAACATGGATATGCTCACACCGGAGCTGATCGGCCTGTTCGACCCCGCGTGGCCGATCCTCAGCCGCAGTCCCATCCGCCCGCCGCAGCGCATCGGCCCGGAGGCCGTGGTGCGCCACTCCATCGTGACGGAAGGCTGCGAGGTGGACGGCGAGGTTTCGGCCAGCGTGCTTTCAAACCAGGTCACCGTCGCGCGCGGAGCGCAGGTGGAATACAGCGTGCTCATGCCGGGCGCGCAGGTGGACGAGGGCGCGGTTTTGCGCTTTGCCATCGTGGGCGAGGGCGCGCACATCGGCGCCGGGGCCCGCGTGGGAAGCAGCCCGGACGGCACGGACGGCTGGGGCGTGGCCACCGTGGGACCCAATGTCACCGTGGGCGCAGGCGCGGTCGTTGCGCCGGGCGCAATGCTTTATGAAGATGTGGAGGGGCAGTCATGAACGGTATGCAGGGCATCATCTATTCGCTGCGCTCCGATCCGGAGCTGGGCCAGCTCGTGGCCGACCGCAACACCGCCGCCATACCCTTCGGAGGCCGCTACCGGCTGATCGATTTCATGCTTTCCAGCATGTCCAACGCCGGCGTGCGCGATCTGGGCGTGGTCATGGACCGCGAGTATCAAAGCCTGCTGGACCATCTGGCCGGCGGGCGCGAGTGGGATCTGGACCGCCACACGGGCGGGCTGCGGCTGCTGCCGCCGTTCGGTCTGCCGGAATCGCACGGACGCTTCGGCGGCTGCATGGAGGCGCTGCGCGGCGTGCGCTCCTACATCGAGGCCGTGAAGCACGAGGACATTGTGCTGTCCGCGGGCGATCTTGCCGCAAACATCGATCTTTCCTCCGTGCGCGAGCTGCACCGGCGCACCGGCGCGGAAATGACAGCCGTCTGCACGGCCGACGCGCCGCTTTATTCCCACCACCGGCTCGTGCCGGATGGCGACGGTTTTGCCTCGCGGCTGCTGTTTTCCCAAAGCGGCCCGGGCGAGGGGCTTTTGTCGCTGGAGGTATACATTATTAAGAAAGAGCTGCTTTTGTCGCTGATGGACTGGTGCGCCTCGAGCGGCGAGCTGCATTTCCACCGCAGCGGCGTGGCACACTACCTCAAAACCGGCGGCCGCATCGCCATCTATCGCCACGAGGGCTTTGCCCGCCGCATCTGCTCGGCGCAGGACTACTACGAGGCAAGCATGGCGCTTTTAAAGCCCGGCGCGATGGAGAGTCTGTTCCCTTCGGACGCGCGCCTGATCCGCACGCGCGAGAGGGCCGATGCTTCCACCTACTATGCCGACACCGCCGAAGTGTCCGGGTCGCTGGTGGCGGACGGCTGCTACATCGAAGGGCGCGTGAAAAACTGCGTTTTGTTCTCCGGCGTGCGCGTGGAGAAGGGCGCGGAGCTTGAAAACTGCGTGGTCATGCACGACTGCGTTGTCGGGCCCGGCGCGTCGCTTCGCTGCGTTGTGGCAGACAAAAACAGCGCCGTGGGCGAAAACATCACGCTCGCCGGCAACGAGCGTCTGCCCATCATTATCCCGAAAGGAGCTCATATTTAAATTGTCTCAGATCTCAAGACAGGAGCTGCACGCAGCCATTGAAGATAAGCTTTGCGCCCATTTCGGCGTAACGGGGAAAAACGCGACCGACGACCAGATCTTCCAGGCCGCGGCCATCGTGATCCGCGAGCTGATGAGCCGCCATCTGGCCGTGCAGAGCGACAAGGCCGGCAAAAAGGAAGTCTGCTATCTTTCGATGGAATTTCTGCTGGGCCGCAGCCTGATGAAAAATGCATTCAATCTCGGCGTGGCCGAGGCGCTGACGGGCGCGCTGGAGGACATGGGCCGCAGCGCGGCGGATATCTTCGAGCAGGAGCCGGACGCCGGGCTTGGAAACGGCGGTCTGGGCCGTTTGGCCGCGTGCTATTCCGATTCCATGGCCACGCTGGACATCCCCGCCACCTGCTATTCCCTTTGCTATGAGCTGGGCCTTTTCAAGCAGGTCATCCGCGACGGCAAGCAAACCGAAGTGGCGGACGACTGGCGCGCCGGCGAGGAAAGCTGGCTGGTGGCCCGGCCCGAGGATATGTGCGAGGTGCGCTTCGGCGGCCATGTGGCCGAGGAGTGGGACTGGTCCGGCAACTGCCGCACCACCCACACGGGCTACACCTCCGTGCTGGCGCTGCCGCGCGATATGCTCATCGCAGGCTACGGCGACTGCGCGCGGGTCAACCGGCTGCGTCTGTGGGATGCAAAAAGCCCGCAGGAGCTGGATATGTATCTGTTCTCCGGCGGCAAATATATCGACGCGCTGGCCAGCCGCACCATGGCGGAGGTCATCACCAAGGTCCTCTATCCGGCGGACGACCACCGCGAGGGCAAGGAGCTGCGTCTGAAGCAGCAGTATTTCTTCGTTTCCGCCACGGCGCAGGACATCGTGCGCCGCCAGATGCGCGAGCACGGCGAGCTGAAAAGCTTTGCCGAGCACCACGCCATCCAAATAAACGACACTCACCCCACGCTCATCATCCCGGAGCTGATGCGCATTTTCATGGACGAGTACGGCCTGGGCTGGGACGAGGCGTATGACCTTGTGTCCCACGCGGTGGCCTACACCAACCACACCGTCATGAGCGAGGCACTGGAGCGCTGGCCGCAGGACATGATCCAGGCGCTCATGCCGCGCGTGTGGCAGATCATCTCCGAGCTCAACCGCCGCTGGGCGCAGTGGCTCGTGGAGCATTTCCCCGGCAACCGCGAGGCCGTGGAGAAAAACCTCATTCTCTTCGGCGGCGAGGTGCATATGGCCAATCTCTGCCAGGCGGTGTGCCACACCATCAACGGCGTTTCCCGTCTGCACGGCGAGATACTGCAAAACCGCCTGTTTTCCACCGTTTGCTCCGTGCGCCCCGCGCGCTATACCTATGTGACCAACGGCATCGATCACCGCCGCTGGCTCACCCAGATCAATCCCCGGCTGGCCGCGCTGACCGCCGAGTGCATCGGCGAGGGCTACCTCACAGCACCCGAGCAGCTTGCCGGGCTGCGCCGCTTCGAATCGGACGGCGCGGTGCTCGACCGGCTCAGCGCCATCAAGCGCGCAAACAAGGAGGATTTCGCCGCGTGGTTCATGCGCGCGCAGGGCGCGAAGCTTGACCCGCAGGCCGTGCTGGATGTGCAGATCAAGCGCCTGCATGAATACAAGCGCCAGCTTCTGTGCGCCATGCTCATCGAGCTTTTGCGCGAGCGCATCCACGACGATCCAAACGCGCCGTTTTTGCCGCGCAGCTTCGTGTTCGGCGCAAAGGCCGCCGGCAGCTACACCACCGCCAAGCGCATCATTGAGCTGCTCATCGCCCTGGGCCAGGAGATAAACGCCGACCCGCTGTGCAAGGGCAAGCTTCAGGTGTTCTTCCTGGAAAACTACCGCGTTTCCGCCGCGGAGATGCTCATTCCCGCCGCGCAGGTGTCCGAGCAGATCTCCACCGCCGGCAAGGAGGCCAGCGGCACCGGCTGCATGAAGCTGATGGCCAACGGCGCCATCACCATCGGCACGCTGGACGGCGCAAATGTGGAGATGTACGAGCGTCTGGGCGAGGAAAATATGCAGCTGTTCGGTTTGACCGAGCAGCAGGTCGAATCGCTCCGGCCGCATTATGAGCCCCGCCGGTACTATGAAACCGACCCGGCGCTGCACCGTGTGCTCGACCGCTTCAACGAACGCTTCCCCGATCTTGTTTCGGGTCTGCTGCACAGCGACCCGTATATGCTGTTGGCGGATTTTGCCTCGTATGTGCGCTCGCACGACGCACTGTACGCGCGCATCGCCAACGACCGCGAGCAGGCGCGGATGTCCCTTGTGAACATCGCTCAGTCCGGCTTCTTTGCCGCCGACCGCGCCATTTCGGAATACGCCAGTAACATCTGGAACATATGAAAGGAGAAAAACAATGAAGAAAATCAGCAAGACCCTTGCGCTTGTTCTGGCGCTGTGCCTGTGCCTGTCGCTTGGCGCAATGGCCGCCAGCGGCGAGGCCAGCGGCGACGTGACCGTGATGAGCATGAACGCGGGCGCGGCCGCCAGCGGCACTGCCTGGACCATGAGCGAGGACGGCTTTGCCGCCGCGGACGTGGACGGCGTGGAGGTTGTTTCCGGCGAGATCGGCGACACCGAAACCGACGGCGCCGAGATCAACATCACGGCCTTCTCCGTTAACGGCTTCAAGGTCACGGACGGCGAATACACCATCCGCAACACCACCGTGAACAAAACCGTCACCGGCCCGGTCAGCGCCAACGCCACCGGCGGCTTCATCGCCGGCGTGACGAACGGCCGTCTGATCATCGACAACTGCACCTTCATCAACGCCGGCAAGGGCGGCCGCAACGGCAACTACACCGTTGACTGCGAGGCCTCCGGCGAGATGATCGTCATCAACTCCGACATCATCCAGACCGGCGCCGTGGGCGATCCCGAGGGCTACACGGCCGACATCGCCGATCCCCCCTCCAACGCGGCCCTGCTGATTTCCGGCTATGCCCGCGCCAATATGTCCGTTGGCCAGTCCAAGACCTACTACTACGGCTCCTATGTGGAAACCGAGGGCTGGGCCGCCATGAGCACCGACTCTGCCCAGTCCGGCTTTGAGTTCACCAGCTATGACTCCGTGGGCAAGGCCCTGTACGGCGGCTATGCCACCTATGCCGATACCTCCTGCGTGGACTGGTTCTATGGCTCCGTTCTGTCCGCCGCGGAGGTTGGCGCCATCATCTCCAACAACGGCGAGATCCACATGGCCAACGGCGCCGATGCCACCGAGGATGCGCTTGTTTACCTGCCCGAGGATTATGAGCACACCGAAGGCTACACCGAGCGCGAAGGCCGCAGCCTGGTCGAGGCCGGCCGCAATGACTTCCAGCTGCACTCCCCCGACATGATGGGCGGCGGCGCGAGCAGCGAATTCACCGCCCTGCTCGACCTGCATGACACCGCTCTTGTCACCTCCGCCGATCTCGATGCGGACGCCACGCTCGTGGACTGGTATGCCGATTTCGGCCCCGCCTACGGCGAATACGTTGACTTCATCAAGGGCGCGAACATTCTGGTCAAGTCCACCAGCGCCAACATCCTGCTCGACAATGTCACTGCGGAAAGCAGCTCCAACGTGCTTCTGCTCACGGCGCTCAACTCCGACGGCATGAGCCGCTACGCGCTGGCGGACGATGACATGACCGGCAAGGGCACCGCCATGACCATCGCAAACAGCGACATCGCGGGCGACGTGATGGCCTACGACTATCAGCGCAGCTGCACCGTTACGCTCGACAACGCCGTTTGGACCGGCGCGTTCCTCAAGGCCGACAAGGCCGACTGGGATGCCATGTGGTCGGACGAGTGCGTGGCGGACGAGAGCTACTGCACCTGGATCCTTGACACCGACAAGTACTACGACGGCGCGGCCAGCGTGCAGGCGCTCGTTGTGGGCGAGGGTTCCACCTGGAACGTCAGCGGCGAGAGCCATCTGGACGCGCTGACCGTGGCCGAGGGCGCGGTCGTCAACGGTGTCATCACCGTCGATGGTGAGGTCGTCGAAGGCGCCGGCGAATACGAAGGCGACATCGTTGTCACCCCCGCCGAGGGCGGCGAGAAGCTGTCCGTGACCATCTCGGTCGATCCCGACTCCGCGCTTGGCAAGCTCATTTTGAGCGTGCTGGGCCAGTAATCCCCTTGCACTTCGCCGCCGCGAGCCCTTTCGCAACACCGGTTCGCGGCGGCGTTTTTTAAAGGCACACGAGTCAAACATCTGTCAAGCTAAGAAGGAGAACCGCATGAAAAAGATCAATCGCATCCTTGCCATCGTGATGGCGCTTTGCCTGTGCCTGTCGCTTGGCGCGTTTGCCGCCAGCGGCGAGAGCGTTTACACCGAGGCCGAAGCCGCCGAGGCCGCGCGCGCGACCGGCTCTACCAATATGTCCGCCAACGCCACGACCGCTTATATCGGCGTGACCGCCGAGGGCGTTGTGCAGACCGAGGACGGCTTTTCCGCCGAACCCGCCGGCTCCGGCGAGCTGGTGATCGATGAAACCCACGCGGAAAACATCGTCATCACCGGCATCGATTCCGCCTCCTCCGCGGGTCTGACCGTCACCGGCGGCGTGGAATACACCTTCGGCGGCAAGGCCGACAACGTGGAATACACCTATCCCACCTTCCTCGGTGAAACCGAGACCGATTCGTTCAACTCCGCCATCGTCCTGACCGACAGCGGCAGCCAGAACGCCGCCTCCATTGACGACGGCACGCTGTATGTGGAAAACGCGTATATGGAGGTCGCCGGCGCGCGCCGCATGACCATCGCGGCCCACTCCACGGCCAATCTTGTCATCAATGACTCCGTGGTCGTTTCCACCGGCGGCACCGAGGGCGCTGTGGACACAAACAAAAAGCTGCTTGTCGGCGGCATCACGCGCACCAACTTCTCCGAGGGCGCGACCCATACGTACCCAAAGAAGTTACCCCCGTGAGCGACAACGAGATCTCCGAGTTCAAGACCCACTGCACAGAAAAAGACGGCTGGACGCTCTCCAAGTCGCTGTCCAACTGCGACGTCCTGTTCACAACGACGTCCAACTCCTACAACATCGCCCTGAGGGTGGAATGCCGCGACACCTTCAAGTCCATCCCGCCCGAGATCATCTGGGAGATCATCACAAAGTCCGAGCACTTTAACGAGTGGGACACGCACATGATCGACTACGCCATCATCGGGAACGTAGACTCGCGCACGCAAGTCACGTACTACAGCGTCGCCACGCCCTTCCCCCTCTGGTACCGCGACTGGACACTCCGCAGGTGCGAGGATGTGGACAATGAGGCCGGTGAATACGTCGCGTTCAGCTCGTCCGTGGAGATCTCAGAGAGGCCCCCGAGGAATAAATTCGTGAGGG
>CAYROZ010000081.1:0-9084 GCA_964426125.1 uncultured Oscillospiraceae bacterium | reverse complement strand
GTGCAGGCCTTCACAAGCAGAGCCGCGCCCTTGGTGTAGAACTCGCTGTCGCGGATCTCGGTGCTGCCGTCGGCAAACAGCTCGTCGGACGAGTTGTCGGTCGCGCCGGGAACATAGGAGACGTTGTTGGTCTTGTGGTACATCACGCCGTACTGGCCGGTGTAGATGCAGTTGTCGAAGGTGCCGCCGGAGGTTTCGTTGGCAACGATGAGAGCATAGGTGGTGTTGTAGGCGCGGCCGTCGGCGTCGATCACCACGTCGGACTCATAGCCCAGATCGTAGTCGTATTCGTCCTTGACATATTCAATGGTATCGTCCAGCGCGCCGGAGGCGATGGCGTTGCCGATGATGCAGTTGGTGAAGGTGTTGTGCGTGGCGCCGATGGCGTAGGACACATAGCCGGAGTTGCCGGTGAAGTCCAGGATGCAGTCGTTGAGATTCATCTGGATGGTGTAGTCACCCCAGTGCTCGCCGCCGTCCACCGCGTCGGAGGAAACAACGCCCCAGCCGGAGGAGACGATCACGGTGTCGTTATAGGTGGCAACGCCCGTGGAGGCCATCAGCTGCGAGCGCACCTCGGCGGTCGGCTCGATGCCGAGCATCCAGGGGGAGGCGTACATGGACATACCGGACTCGGTCTGATACATGGCCTCGCCGTTTTCATCCACGGGGTTGCCCGTGAGGATGAGGCCGTTGTTCACGGTCAGCTCGGGCGGGTTCTGAAGGTCGTCGCCGCCGATGAACATGCCGTGGCGGATGATGCCATGGGCGATGAATTCATAGTCGTTAACGGTGACGTTCGCGTCGCCGCCGACGGCGATGCCTGCGCCCACGCCGGCAAAGTCGTTCGCGCCGTTGCCCTCGGCGACCATGCGCAGGCCGTCAATGGTGTATTCGCCGCCGCCGAAGATGATGCCCTCGAAGTTTTTGTTCAGCGACTCGATGTAAAGATCGGAAGCGCCCTCGTCGTCATACTCGCCCTCGAGCACAGCGGCGGTGACGGAAAGATCCTCGTTCAGACCGTCCGCGTCATAATACAGCGCGGTGCGGTAGGCGGAGGCGTAGCCGTCCACAAAGGCGGGGATCTGGCCGGTCACGGTGAACACAACATCGCTGTATTCGCCGTTCAGAGCCGCAGGATCGACCTCCACGCCCTCGACCGTGACGGTCAGATAGCCGTCATGCGCGCCGTAGGTGGTGCTGTCGAAGACATAGCGGTCGTAGCTGACCGACTCGTCCACATAGTTGTCGTAGGTGATCTCCTCGGAGGCCGAGGCCTCGCCCGAGGCCGTCACGATGCCGAAGGCTTCCTGACGGGCCGCGTTGACGTCGTATTCCTCCGCTTCGCCGGAGGCGGCCAGCGCGCCGAGCGACAGGACCATGCAAAAGGCCATGACGAGCGCAAGCAGTTTGGTTGTTTTCTTCATTGCAGTCTTCCTTTCTCCTTTTTTGGTTTGGCTTTTTTCAGGCGAAACGATTTTAGCACATTATGTAACCCACTTCAAGGGAAAAATTGAAAATTTTCGTCAAAACGCTAAAATTGCATCGCGATAATTTCACAATATTAAGCGCTTTTTGCCCATGTTTCCTCTTGACACGGACAGCACACAGGAGTATTATTAACGAGCGTTAAGAAATAAGCGTTACGAAACGATGATTAGGAAACGGAGGCGAGCTTATGCCGGCCAAACCAAAATACACCCGCGAGGCGCTGCTGGACGCGGCGCTGGACATCATCCGCGAAAGCTCCATTGAATCCATCACAGCGCAGGAGCTGGGACGGCGGCTCAATGCCTCGGCCCCGAGTGTGTTCACCCACTTCCAAAGTGTGGAGGACATCCGCCGCGCCGCCGTGGACGCCGCGCGCGCCAAGTTCGACCACTACGCCGAGGAAGGGCTTGCCATGACCCCGCCGTTTAAGGGCTTTGGCCTTGAGTGCCTGCACTTTGCCGCCGACGAGCCGAAGCTTTACGCGCTGCTGTTCATGCGCCCCGGCGCGGAAAACCCGCTCATGCATTATGTCCAGGCCGAGGGGCTGCTGGCCCGGATGATCGATCTTCTGCAAACCGGCTTCGGCGTTTCGGCCGAGAACGCGCATTGGCTGTTTTCCAGTCTCGTTGTTTACACCCACGGCCTTTGCTGCATGATCGCCTGCGATCTGGTGCATTTCACGCAGGCGCAGCAATCCGAGCTGCTCGGCTCGATGTTCCGGCGGCTCGTGATCGGCGCCAAGGCCCCGGCGGACGACCGCACCGGACTCATCCCCCAAAAGGATGCTGCCCTGCCGGAGAAGCCGGAGGGCTATGTGTGACCCACAAGCGCATTTTGCGCTATATTTAAATGGTATTGAGAGTAATGACAGGAGGAAAAGAATCATGAAAAGTCTGAAAACCTTGCAGGTGCTCGCCAAGATCGGCCGCATCCTGAGCAAGATCATCTACATCTGCTGCCTCGTGGGCGCGATCGGCTGCGTGGTCGGCATCGTGAGCTTAGCCGTTTTGCCCGAGGGCAGCTTCAAGCTCGGCGGCGTGAGCATCCACGGGCTCATTGAGCAAAGCGCGGACATGACCATGTCCATGCTGTACGGCACCATGGTCGTCGGGATGCTGATGGCCGCGGCGGAGTGCGTGGTCAGCCGCTTCGGCGAGCATTACTTCAAAAATGTCCTCGCGGCCGGAACGCCCTTCACCATCGCCGGGGCCAAAGAGCTCATGCGCCTTGGTATTCTGTCCCTCGCCGTGCCCTACGGCACGATGCTCGTTTCGGCCATCGGCTGGGGCATCGCGCAGGCGTTTGTGCCGGGACTGTATGACACGGCGTTCCAGTTCAGTCTGGACGGCTCGATCACGCTGGGCGCGCTGCTGATCGTGGGCTCCGTGCTCTGCCGCGCGGCCGCCGAGCAGCTGGGTGCAGCGCAGGATATCGCGCTGTCGGACGAGGAGGTGTGAGCCATGCTGCGTATTGAACATCTTACCAAGAAATACGGCGATGTGAAGGCCGTGGACGATCTCACGCTGCGCATCGCACCGGGCGAGATCTGCGCCTTCATCGGCCATAACGGCGCGGGCAAAACCACCACGCTCAAGTGCATCGCTGGCATTCTGCGTCCGGACGCAGGCGGGGTTTTCATTGCCGGCGAAAGTGTGCGCGAAAAGCCGCTGGAGTGCAAAAAGCGTCTGGCCTACATCCCGGACAATCCCGATCTTTACGATTTCATGACCGGCATCGGCTACCTGAATTTCATTGCCGATATCTTCGCCGTGTCCGCCGAAGCGCGCACCGAGCGCATCGAGCGCTATGCCGCCGCCTTTGAGCTGACGGACGATCTGGGCCAACCCATCAGCGCCTATTCCCACGGCATGAAGCAGAAGCTTGCCATCATCGCCGCGTGGCTGCACGCGCCGGAGCTGATCGTGATGGATGAGCCCTTTGTGGGTCTTGACCCCAAGGCCTCTCACACGCTCAAGGAGATGATGCGCGAGCTGTGCTCCAATGGCGGCGCGATCTTCTTCTCCACCCACGTTCTGGAGGTGGCCGAGAAACTGTGCGACAAGGTCGCCATCATCAAATCCGGCCGTCTCATCCGCGCCGGGGCGATGGACGAGGTGCGCGGCGATGCCTCGCTCGAGAGCGTGTTTTTGGAGCTGGAGGGCTGACCCATGCTGAAAGCTCTGCTGAAAAAACAATTCCTTGAGCTAAACCAGTTCTACTTCCGCAGCCGCAAAACCGGCGCTCTGCGCTCCAAAAACGGCACGATCGCCATGATCGTTCTCTACATCGCCATCTTTGCGCTGCTCGGCGTGGTCATGGGGATATTTGAGCTCATGCTTTATCAGGGCCTTGCCCCGCAGGGCTACGAAAGGGTGTATTACATCCTGTGCGCGCTGTTTTCCATTGTTCTGGGCGTGTTCGGCAGCGTGTTCAACACCTATGCGAGCCTGTATCTGGCCAAGGATAACGACCTGCTTTTGTCCATGCCCATCCCGCCGGCGAAGCTTCTGCTCGTGCGCATGACGGGCGTTTACGCCATGGGCCTTTTGTATGAGGCCATCGTGTTCATTCCGGCCATGGTCGTGCCGTGGCTTTGCGGCGGCGGTTCGATCGGTGCGCTGCTTGCGCAGCTTGTGTTGCTGCTGGTGATCGGCGTTTTCGTGCTGGTGCTCACCTGCGCGCTCGGCTGGGTCGTGGCACTGTTGTCCACGAAGCTGAAAAACCGCAGCTTCATGACGGTGCTTCTGTCTCTGGCATTCATCGTTGTATACTACATTTTCTACTACAAGCTTTCAAGCTACATCCAGGCGCTCATCGCAAATGCCGACGCCATAGCCCAAACCATGCAGACCTCGCTCTGGCCGCTGTATCAGCTCGGCGGGGCTGCCTGCGGCAGTGTCGTGGGGCTTCTGGTCACGATCGCGCTTGCCGCGCTGCTGTTCGCCGTCCTGATGCTCGTCATGTCCCGCAGCTTTCTGCACATCACCACGGCCACATACGGCGAGAGGAAGACCGCCTATCGCCGCCGCGAAGCCAGACAGCGCGGCATCCACGTCACACTTCTGCGCAAGGAGCTGCGCCGCTTCACATCCAGCTCCACCTATATGCTGAACGCGGGGCTTGGCCTGATCCTGACGGTCGCCGTGGCCGTTTTTGCGCTGATAAAGCTCGGCCTTCTGCGCGGCTATGTGGATATGATCGCGCAGGAATTGCCCGTGGTCTCCGCGATGCTGCCGGTGCTGGCCGCTGCGATGGTCTGCCTGGCCGCCTCGATAAACACGATCTCCGCGCCGTCCGTGGCACTCGAGGGCAAGAGCCTGTGGCTGCTGCAAAGCCTGCCCGTGCGCCCGAGGGACGTGCTGCGGGCCAAGGATGCGATGCATTTTCTGCTCAATGCTCCGGCGGCGGTGCTGCTGGGCGTGGCGCTGGCCATCGTTCTGCGGCTCGATGCGCTCACAAGCGTGCTGATCCTGGCCATGTCGCTCGCGTTCATCGCGCTGATGGGCACACTGGGGCTGATGCTCGGCCTGCATAAGCCGAATTTCTCGTGGACGAGCGAGACCCAGCCCGTCAAGCAGAGCATGGCCGTAGCGATCACGATGTTCGGCGGATGGCTGCTGGCCTTTGTGCCGGCGCTGGTCTATTGGCCGCTGGCGGGCGTTTTGTCCCCGACCGCGTATCTCGCGGCGGTGACGGTCGTGCTGGCGCTGGCCGCGTGGCTGTGCTGGCGCTGGCTCATGCGCCGCGGCGCGGAGATATTCGAAACGCTGTGAAAATCCCGGCAGCAAAACGTTTTAGAAAGGGGAGACCGGCATGAGCATCGTGATTGAAAAAGCATCCCCCATGGATGCGGAGGCGATGCTGGAATATCTCAGGCAGATCGGCGGCGAAACGGACAATCTTACCTTCGGCGCGGAGGGTCTGACTCTTACGGTCGAAGAGGAAGCGGAGCATATCCGTCAGACGGAGAGCTCCTGCGACGAGATCATGCTCGTTGCCAGGGACGACGGCCGGATCGTGGGCGATGCCAGCTTGAGCCGGCTGCCGCGCCGGATGCAGCACCGCGGGGATCTGGGCATCGCTGTGGTGCAGACGTACTGGAACAAGGGTGTCGGCAGTCTGCTGCTGGATGCGATCATCCGCTTTGCCCGGGAAAACGCCTTTGATGGGATCGATCTGCAGGTTCGCAGCGACAACGCATCCGCGATCCATCTGTATGAGAAATTTGGCTTTCAGAAGATCGGAACGCATGAAAGCTTCTTTAAAATCGGAAGCGAGGATATCCCCTTTGATTATATGTATTTGAAAATACAATGAGCGGCGTGAAAAAACCTCCTGACCCGATGGGTCAGGAGGCATTTTTTTGTCACAGGGGCTGGTCTTGGTCTGAGGGTTCATAGCGCATGATGTTGCTTACATCGCATTGCAGTATGCGGCACAGGTCGTTGATCGTTGTGGTGTTCAGCGGCCTGTTTTTGCGCAGCTTATCGATCGTGGAGCTGGAAATATGATGCCGGTTTATCAACGTGTATGTCGATTCCTCCGAGCTTTTCAGCGTCTCCCAGAACGGGGTGTATACGATCATGCGTTTCTCCTACTGCTTTTGATAGAATTATCTTATGCAGTAGGCGATAACTTGACTATGGTCGTTAAGAAGACTATATTGTTGTCGGAGGTGCTTTTATGCCGGATTACGCGAAAATGTATGCGCTGCTGTGCGGCGCGATGTCCGATGCCATCGATGCGCTGGAGCCCACGCCGAAGAATATCCCGGTCATCGAGCGCATGACCGCCGCGCTGGAGGCGGCCGAGGAGATGTATATCCAGTCGGCTAAGGGGGAGTGAGTCCCCCTTTTTTTTACAGCTTCACCAGCTCGTATTCGCGGGTGCCCAGGCCGAGCTTTTCCGCGTGCTCAAGCGTGACACGCCAGTCCACATCGGGGTTCGCGGCGTGGAAATGGTCGCCGTGGGGGTGTTCGCCGATGAGACTGCCGGGGATGACGGGCGCGGCGTTCACCGCGTCGGCACAGGCCTGATCGAGCGCCACAGGGTCGGACGACACGAACATACCGATGTTCGGCACGATGGGCAGATCGTTCGAGCCGTAACAGTCGCAAACCGGGGACACGTCCGTCACGATGGCGATGTGGTAGCAGGGACGGCCATCGCACACGGCCTTGGCGTACTCCGCCATCTTGCGGCAAAGACGCTCGTTGGAGCTGCTTTCCCCGGCGTGGATGGCGTCCATGGGGCACGCGCCGATGCAGCGGCCGCAGCCGACGCACTTCGCGTGGTCGATGACGGCCTTGCCCTTGGGATAGTCGATGGCGCTCTGGGCGCAGTTTTTGCCGCAGCGGCGGCAGCCGATGCAGGCCTTTTCCGTCACTTCGGGCTTGCCGTCGGCGTGCTGCTCCATTTTACCGGCGCGGCTGCCGCAGCCCATGCCGATGTTTTTCAGCGCGCCGCCGAAGCCGGTGGCCTCGTGGCCTTTGAAGTGGGACAGACTGATGAACACGTCGGCCTCCATGATGGCCGCGCCGATCTTCGCTTCTTTCACATATTCGCCGCCTGCCACGGGGACCAGCGTTTCCTCCGTGCCGCGCAGACCGTCCGCAATGATGATCTGGCAGCCGGTGCTCAGCGGCGAAAAGCCGTTTTCCTGCGCCGATTCCAGATGCTCCAGCGCATCCTTGCGCCGGCCGGGATACAGCGTGTTGCAGTCGGTCAGGAAGGGCTTGCCGCCCTTTTCCTTCACTGCGTCGGCCACGCAGCGGGCCCAGTTGGGCCGCAGGAAAGCCAGATTGCCCGGCTCGCCGAAGTGCAGCTTGATGGCCACATATTTTCCCCGCAGGGGAAGCGAATCAAAATCCGATGCCTTGAGCAGCTTTTCCAGCTTTTTCAGCATCGACGGCCCGCCCTCGGGCGTGCGCATATCGGACCAGTATACCTTGGAAGCCATAAGATGTCCCTCCTTTGATTTCTATAAGAGCAGTTTACAGGAAAAACACGGACTGTGCAAGGAAAACAGCGTGTTGTTTTGTGCATTTGGCACGGTTGGGAAATATTTTAAATGTATATTTTCTGTTTGTTTCTCCAATGTGGAGAAAAGTGCGCGAGCGACGCACACAGGTCCTTGACTCTGATGATTTTGTCTGCTAAAATAATAAACTGGTTTTATATATGCCCGTTGGTATAACTGGTGTGCCGCGGCATTTGAGATCAAAAACGGAAATTCGATCCAGAAAGGAGCGAGGATATGGCACGATATATCATCAAGCGTATCCTTTTGGCCATATTAACGGTTTTCATTATATGCGCCATCACATTTTTCACCATGAACGCCGTTCCGGGCGGCCCTTTCAACAGCGAAAAGGCCCTGGACGCGAGCACCATTGCGGCACTGGAGGCCCGCTACGGACTGGATAAGCCCGTGCCTGTGCAGTTTGTGAACTATCTCAAGCAGCTGTTTCGGGGAGACCTGGGTGTTTCGCTGAAAAATGGCCGTGAGATCTCTGCCATCATCGGCGAGTCGTTCCCCACCTCTGCAAAGCTTGGTCTGATGGCCATCGCCGTGGCGCTGGTATGCGGAACGATCTTCGGCTCGGTGGCCGCGCTGATGCGAAACAAATTCCCCGACCGCGTGATCATTTTCTGCTCGACGCTGTTCACGGCGGTGCCGAGCTTCGTTCTGGCAACGCTTCTGCTGCTGATTTTCTGCATCAAGCTCGGCTGGTTCCCCGTGTGGAGCGCCAACGGCGCAAGCTACTTCCTGCCGGTCATCGCGCTGGCGGCCTATCCCATGGCGTATATCACGCGTCTGTCCAAAACCAGTATGCTTGACGCGCTCAGCCAGGACTACATCCGCACGGCCCGCGCCAAGGGCGTGGCCAAGTGGAAGATGATCTTCAAGCACGCGCTGCGCAACTCCCTTATCCCCGTCATCACCTATGCCGGCCCCCAGATCGCCTACATCATCACCGGCTCCATGGTTGTTGAGACCATTTTCACCATCGGCGGCCTCGGCAGCAAATTCATCAGCGGCATCAACAACCGCGACTACCCCCTCATCATGGCCACGACCATCTTCCTGTCCGTGCTGATGGTGGCCGCGAACCTCATCTGCGACCTGCTTTACAAGCTGGTCGACCCGCGCATCAACTACGATTAACGAAAGGAGGAGCCTCATGAAAGACGTTGACACCAATTCCGTTCCCAAGAAACAGATCCTCAGCATGCAGCTCGATTTGAAAAAATTCGAGCCCGCCACCGAGGAGGAAAAACGCCAGCAGGATGTTATGAGCGAAAGCACCTCCTTCTTTAAAGACGGTATGCGCAAGCTGTTTAAAAACCCGCTGGCGGTCATGAGCATCGTGCTGCTGGCGGTCATTATCCTGACCATCATCATTGCGCCGCTGATCGTTCCCTACGGCTATGAAGAAATTCTTTCCGTGAACGGCAAGCGCGACAAGGGCGCGAAGAATCTCGCCCCCTTTACCTACAGCGAGGCCGAGCAGAAGTATATTGAGGACGGCGGCACGCGCTTCCCGCATATCTTCGGCACCGACGAGCAGTGCCGCGACTACTTCATCCGCG
>CAYROZ010000080.1:0-9482 GCA_964426125.1 uncultured Oscillospiraceae bacterium | reverse complement strand
GCAGGTGGCCCAGTTGATCAGATGGTGGTAGCCGCTTCTGACCTTGATGGAGCCGAGACTCGACAGCACACACGAGGAATAATAGGGGTCGGTTTCAATGAGCCTTTGCGGCACACGGCCATGCTTATCGAGGAACATGATAAAGCGCACCAGCGCCTTGGACAGCCACCGCGGCATTTTGTTGAAGAAATCCATGCTGTCCGTGGAGGAATCGACCTTTTCGCTGCGGCAGGAGGAGACCTGCTCGTAGATCTTTTCGTGGATGGTGTCAAGCGTGTCGGTCGGCTCCGTGTGCAGGAAGGCCAGCGCCTCCGCGCCCTTATCGGAAAATATCTTCTTGACAACGAAGGCGGCGGAGACCTCCTTACGCTGGTAGAAGTTTGAGTTAACGATGAAGCGATTCATCTTCGGCCGCAGCGTGATGGCTTTCACAATGGCCGTTACAACGAGCTGAAAGACGTTGTATTTGTAAACCGGGTCGGATGCGTTTTTCTTTTCAAGGTACGCATAGGCATTGGTCAGATCGATACGCTCGGAAATAAACGCCTCGTTATCGCAGCGGTTGGGGTACAGGATGCCCGTGATGAAATGCAGCGAGTCAAGGTCGCGCAGCAGCACGCCGTCCGGCCGGTCTCCGGGGTGTTCTCTCTTTTTACTCATAAACGGCTTCCTTTCTGCGCAGTCGCGCAGCTGTATGATACGCTTTTTATATCAGTTTTTCAATACTTTCTGTCATTTTTTAATCCATGGCGCCGCCAGCATTACAGCGAATAAAGCTTCGTGTATTTTTCCGTGAGATAATCGATGAAATACTGCGGGTCAAAGGGCCCGAAGCTGCGCTCGAACAGCGCCTTCGGCGTGTAATACGCGCTCCAGCGGTGGATACGCTCGCCAAGATATTCCGTCACAGGCGACAGATCGCCCGCGGCCACACGCTGCCACAGCTCGGGCACATCCCGCTCCATCGCGCGCAGCATCTGCGCGCCGTAGGCCGAGCCGAGTGCATAGGTCGGGAAATAGCCAAACGAGCCGCTCGACCAGTGGGAATCCTGCAGACAGCCCTCCGTGTCGGTTTCCGGGCGCACGCCAAGATATTCCTCGTAAAGCGCGTTCCACGCCGCGGGCACATCGCGCACCGCCAGAGTGCCGCCGATCAGGCGCTTTTCCAGCTCATAACGGATCATCACATGGAAGCAGTAGGTCAGCTCGTCCGCCTCCGTTCGGATGAGCGAGGGTTCGGCGCGGTTGATGGCGTGCCAGAACTGATCCTGCGTCACACCCTCGAGCTGTGCGGGGAAAATGGTCTTCATGCACGCAAGCAAGGGCCCGGCAAAGGCGTAGGAGCGGCCGATGATGTTTTCGTAAAAGCGGCTCTGGCTTTCGTGGATGCCGAGCGAGGCCCCGCCGGCAAACACGGAATAGTTAAAGCGGCTTTCCATGCCCAGCTCATACAGCGCGTGGCCGCCCTCGTGCAGCACGGAAAACGCGGAGCTCATGGGATCGTTTTCGTGGTAGTGCGTTGTGATGCGCACGTCGCGGTTGTTAAACGCCTCCGTGAACGGATGCTCCACCTCGCCGATGGCAAGGCGGCTGCGGTCAAGGCCCTCGAGCTTGGCCAGTTCATCCGTAAAGCGGCGCTGATCGGCGATGGGATAGCACTGATGCAAAAACGCGTCGTCCGGCGCCTTGGCCGCCGCGACCTTATCCACCAGCGGCTTCAGTCCCTCGCGCAGGGTATCGAAAAACGCATCGAGCGTTTTCTGGTCCATGCCCTCCTCGTAAAGGTCGAGCAGCGTATCATACGCATCCTTCTCCGGCTCAAGCCACGCGGCATAGCGGCGGCTGTAATCGACCAGTTTTTCCAGATACGGCGCAAAGGAGGCGAAATCGTTCGTGTTTTTCGCCCGCCGCCACACGTCCGATGCCTCGCTTTCAAGCATCACATGGCGGACGTATTCCTCCTTCGGCACCACCGCCGTCTGGCGGACCTGGCGGCGGATGAGCGAAAGCTCGCGCGCATCGTATTCGCTCAGCTGGTCTTTGACCGCGTCCAGCTCGTCCAGCGTGCGCATGAGCTCGGGGTCCGTGATCAGACTGTACTGGATGTCGCCCAGCACGCCGAAGGTGCGGGCACGGCCCTCGCCGGACTGCTCCGGGGCGACGGTCTCGCCGTCGTAATTCAAAACGCCGGACGCGTGAAAAAGCGCCCAGCTTTTCTCCATGGCCTCGCGCACATACTGCATTTTCTGTTCTATCGTCATGGCAAAATTCTCTCCTTATTCCTCGTTTGTTTGCGGCGGCGGCATCTGCGCCGCGTCCTCTTCCTCGCGCACATAGGGGATCAGCTTCGGGGCCAGACGGCTGCGGCCGGGATTTTTCGCATCAATGTAGCCGATGACGCTAAACACCACCGCGCCGACAAAATTGACAAACAGGTCCTCCATCGTGTCGTAAAGCCCGATGTCCAGATACCCGCCGAGACCAAGGTCCTGCCCGTTGAGCGACATGGACTCAATGCCCGATATTACGATGGACTTGTTGCTGTTCGTGGGGTCGAGCGCAACGGAGGATATCGTGTGCAGGATGGTGTCCTTTTGCATATCCGCCAGAAACAGCCGGTCAATGGCAAACTCCGCGAACTCCCACAAAACGCCTACCGTCATGGAAAAGCAAAACGCCGTGAGCGCCAGATACAAAGGCGAAAGCTGAAAGCGTATGCGCCCGTCGCGGTTTAATATGCTCACCAGCGAAAAGCCCAGCGCCGCGCACAGAAAGCCCCAGACGGTATGCAGCAGCATGTCCCAGTGCGCCCAGCGGACGTAATAGCACGCAAGCTCGCCCAGTATTTCCGCGGCAAACACATGGCACAGAATGATGATCTCCAGAAGCGACGGAAACTCGATGCGCGTGCGCTCCTCGATGACGGTGGGCAGCGCAAACACAAACAGCACAAGCAGGCATGTGAACGTGCCCTCAAAATCGCCGCGCAGGATCGAACGGACCAAAACCGCCAGAACGATCAGCCGCAGGACATAGTAAACAACAACCGCCGAAGGCTCGGTCTGCCACTTGCGCCGAAGCGTTTGCCGGTAGCGCTGTCTTTTTTCCCTGTGTGTCCGTTTTTCCCGTTTGCCGTTCATACGCCGCCTCCTTTTATTATATTTTAGCCCTTTTATACGGCAAGGTCAATAATCACACCCGCCTTTGTGACCAAAAAGGCGGCGGCCGGAGATGCCCTGTCCCCGCCGCCGCTTTCATTTTTCAGGCCCGCTCGCTTCCGAGCTGCCGGTAGGTGCTCACAACAATGACCGCGGAGATGCCCGCCGTGAGGACATCCGCCGCCGGAAACGACCACAAAATGCCGTCCAGCCCCATGAACAGGGGCATAATGATCGGCAGAAACACACCGAAAACGATCTCACGCGTCAGCGAGATCGCCGTGGAAAGCACCGCCTTGCCAAGCGCCTGCAAGTAGATGAAGGTGCCCTTGTTGAGCATGGCCAGCGGCATCATGCACAGGTAAATGCGGAAGCTTCGGACAGCAAAACTCGTGTAATACGCGCTTTCGTTCGCCGCGCCAAAAATGCCGATGAGCCCGTGCGGAAAAAACTCCACCACGGCCAGCGCGGCCACACCAACGGCGGCCTCCGCCGCAAGCAGACAGGTGAACAGTCTGCGCGCCCGATCCCGCCGTCCGGCGCCGATGTTGTAGCCCACGATGGGGATGCACCCGGCTGCAAAGCCGATGGCGATGGAAATGGCGATCTGGAAGAACTTCATCACGATGCCGAGGACCGCCAGCGGGATCTGGGCGTATTCCGGCTGGCCAAAGACCGGGTCGAGCGCGCCGTATTTCGTGCACATATTCTGCACCGCCGCCATGGATATGACCAGCGATATCTGCGCCAGAAAGCTGGTAAGCCCAAGCGAAAGATAGCGCTTCATAAGCCCGCCGAAAAAGCCAAAGCTCTCTCTTTTAAGCCGGATCGATTTCATGCGGCACAGATAGACCGCCGAGAGGACCGCCGTGAGCAGCTGGCCGATGACCGTGGCAATGGCCGCGCCGGCCATACCCATTTTCATCGGGAAAATGAAGATGGGATCCAGGATGATGTTGGCCACCGCCCCGGACAGGATGGCTACCATGGCGAACTTGGGGCTGCCATCGGAGCGGATGATGGGATTCATGGCCTGGCCGAACATATAAGCCGGGATGCCGAGCGCGATCCAGAAGAAATATTCCCTGGCCAGACGGCAGGTCTCCTCGTTCACCGTGCCGCCAAACGCCGCAAGGATAGGATCGGCAAAAAGAAGATACACGGCCATGAGAACCACGCTGCTGATCACGCACAGCAAAACGGCGCTTCCCACGCTTTTGTGGGCGTCGTCCGTCCGGCCCGCGCCGAGGCACTGGCTCACATAGGCGCAGCAGCCGTCGCCGATCATGACCGCAATGGCCAGCGCGATGACCGTGAGCGGGAAGACGACGGTGTTCGCGGCGTTTCCGAACGAGCCGAGATAATCGGCGTTGGCAATGAATATCTGATCGACGATGTTGTAAAGCGCGCCGACCAGAAGCGAGATGATGCAGGGCACGGCGTAGCGGCCCATGAGCTTACCCACCCGCTCCGTGGCGAGCGAGGACAAATGGTTGTTTTCCATGTTTTTTAACCTCCTGAAACTGCGCAAAAAAAGAATGCGCAAGTCCAAAACTGGACTTACGCATTTTGCTGCTCGTTAGGCTTTATTATAGCAGATCGGCGGCATTTTTTCAAATCTTTTTGCGCCGGATATTTCAAAATCTCTCAATGTCGATCCGCCGCGCGTCCTCCGCCCACGGGCCGGGCAGGAAGCGCCTTCGCTGCTCGTCAAAGGGCGCGGGATCTCCGCTGACGAAAAAATCCACCCGGGGCGCAAGGCAGCCGCTCTGCCCCGCCATGCACGCGGCGACCTCCACGCCGCTGCTGACCAGCGTGACCTCCGGGCCGAAATACGCGGCGATGGCCGGTTCGAGGACCGGAAAATGCGTGCAGCCCATCACCACCGTGTCGCAGCCCGCCGCGCGCACCGGCGCAAGATAGCGCTCACACGCCGCGGCCACTGCCCCATCCTCTGAGCGCAGGCCCGCCTCCACCAGCGTTACAAAATCCGGACAGGCCGCCGCGGTCAGTTCGATGGCTGGATCCTGCGCCCGGATCGAGCGCGCATACGCGCCGTTGTCGATCGTGGCCTGCGTGGCCAGAAGACCGACCCGGCCGTTTTTCGTGGCCGCCGCCGCTGCGGCCGCCGCCGGTTCGATCACGCCGTGCACCGGCACTCCCGCCGCCGCACGGATGGCGTCGAGCGCCACCGCCGTGATGGTGTTGCAGGCCACGACCAGCTCGTCCACGCCCTGCGAAAGCAGAAAACGCATATCCTGCAGGGCGAAGGCACGGATGGTATCCGCATCGCGCGGGCCATAGGGCACACGCGCCGTGTCGCCGAAGTATACAAAGCGGTCAAACCGCTCCTTTTTCAGCAGCTCCTTCAGCACGGTCAATCCGCCGAAGCCGCTGTCAAATATTCCGAGGCATTTTCCCATCGTTTCGTTCCTCTGCGCCGTTTTTAAGGCTATTATACCATTTTTCCGGCGGATGTAAATCTCCGTTCATTTTGGTTGACAGAGTTTCGCATTCCCTATATACTTATTATATCTGCGCCCAATTGTGCGCTCTATAATACACGACAAGGCAGGACGATGAAATGCTGACTGATAAACTGAAGGACTTTTACCGCAAGCTGCGTCTGGTACACTACCGGGAGCTGTTCGGCCGCATCCGCGAGCGCGACGGCTCGCTGAGCGCCACGGAGGCATTTGCCGTGGACGTTGTGTATCTGCTTGGCAATCCCACCGTTTCGGCGCTGGCCGACGCGCTGGGCATCAGCCAGCCGAATGCCACCTATAAGATCAACAATCTCTCCGCCAAGGGCTATGTGGTCCGCACGGCCTCCAAGGAGGACAAGCGCGAATGCCACATCTCCGTGGGCGAGCGCTTTTATCGCTACTACGACACCAGCTGCGACTTTCTCACCAAGGCCGCAGCCAAGCTGAAGGCCAAGTTTACGGACGACGAGCTGGAAACCTTCGAGCGCGTTCTTGCGGCGCTGGACGAATCCATCGAATAAAGGAGCGCCCACGATATGACGACCGGTATGAATTTCTGGGACGCGGAGGTTTGGAGCTTCATCGTGTCTCTGGGGGCATTGCTGCTGGCCATGATGGCGGCCAACGCCCTGCAAAAACTGATAAAACCGCTGCGGCGGCTGATGATCCCGAGCTCGGTATTGGGCGGGTTTCTGCTGCTGGGTGTGATGTGGCTGGTGCGCGCGCTGGGCGGCGGCGAGATCGTGACCACTTCCCTGCTGGAGATGATCACCTACCATGGTCTTGGTCTTGGCTTTGCGGCCATGGCCCTGCGCAGCATGGAGAAAAAGCAGGACAAGCGCTCGCGCACGGGCGCATTTGACTGCGGCGTGACCGTTGTGTGCGGGTATCTTATGCAGGCAGTGGTCGGCCTTGCCGTGACACTGCTGCTTTATAAGCTCATCGGCGGCTTTTTCGCCTCCGGCATCCTGCTGCCCATGGGCTATGGCCAGGGACCGGGCCAGGCATACAACTGGGGCCACACCTACGAGCTGCAATACGGCTTTGCAAACGGCACCAGCTTCGGTTTGACCGTGGCGGCGATGGGCTTTGTGTCCGCGAGCGTGGGCGGCGTGATCTTCTTAAACCACCTGCGGCGCAAGGGCGTTATCCACCGCGAGCTTGGCGAGGATGTGCAGGAGCAGCTCAGCGTTTCGGACTTTGAGGGCGAAAATGAGATCCCGCAAAGCGAGTCGATGGACAAGTTCAGCGTGCAGATGGCGCTGGTGTTCGGCAGCTATCTGATCGCGTATCTGTTCATGTACGGCGTAAACTGCCTCATCGAAACGGGTGTGCTCGGCGGTCTCGGCTCCACGCTGCAAAGTCTCATCTGGGGCTTCCAGTTCCTGTTTTCCACGCTGGCCGCCATGCTGGTCAAGGCCGTTATGCGCGCACTGAAAAACAAGGGCGTTATCAAGCGCGAGTATACCAACAACTATATGCAAAACCGCATCGCGGGCTTTATGTTTGATCTGATGGTCGTCTCCTCCATTGCCGCCATCGACCTTTCTGCCTTCACCAAGCCCGATTTCCTCGTGCCGTTGACCATCATCTGCATCCTGGGCGCTGTGACCACCTACGCGTATCTGCGCTTTGTGTGCAAGCGGGTGTTCCCGATGTATGAATACGAGGCGTTTGCCTCGCTGTATGGGATGCAGACCGGCACCGCCTCCACGGGCGCGATTTTGCTGCGGGAGCTTGATCCCAAGTTTGAAACGCAGGCGGCGGACAATCTGGTCTACCACCAGCTGTGGGCCATCGTGTTCGGCTTCCCGATCATGCTGCTCATGGGCGTGGCCCCGCAAAGCCCCGCAAAGGCGGTCATCACCATGCTCATCGCGCTGGCGCTGTTTGTCGCCTTCAACATCCTGCTGCTGCGACGCAGTCTTTTTCGCAAAAAGCAATGATCTCCCACTCTCCAAAGGCCGCTGACAAAGCGGCCTTTTTCCATACAGAAACGGCGCGGCCAAATCGACCGCGCCGCCAGAGCAGACTTTCTTACTTCATGCCGTTTTCGTAGGACTCGATCATCTTCTTGACCATCTGGCCGCCGATGGAGCCGGCCTGCTTGCTGGTCAGATCGCCGTTATAACCCTGCTTGAGATTGACGCCAACGCTGGAGGCGGCTTCCATCTTGAAGCGGTCCATCGCGTCGCGGGCGTTGGGATTCATAATGCTGCTTTTCGCCATGACTGTTATACTCCTTTCCCTGTTTTGGGCGGATATTCGGCTGTCCAAAGCTTTTTGCTTTGCAGAACCGACATCGCTTTGCCCGAGCTTATATTCTGCATTCACGCCGCGATTATAACAGCCAATTTTTGCTCGATTTGTTTTCAAGTCCCGTTTTCAGACTTTCTGCGCCGCCGACATATCCGAAAAGGCCGCGGCATACGCTGATAATTGTGGATTCTGTGCAGCTTTTCCGACGCGGACGCCGCTTGTTTTCGTCAAATTCCATAATTGCTTTTTTCGTTTTTGTCGAAAGCGGAAATTCCAAAAATCCCGTTGACCGTGGCGGCAATTCCGTATTATAATGAATTGATTCAACAGTTAATTGTATGACAATTTAGAGGAAAACACCTACAAAAATCTGTTTTGGAGGGAAAACAATGGATTTTAGACTCTCGAAAGAGCACCTCATGCTCCGGCAGATGTATCGCGACTTTGCGGAAAACGAAGTGCGCGATCTGGCCGCCGAAGTGGATGAGGAGGAACGCTTTCCGTGGGAGACCGTCCGAAAGATGGGCGAACTCGGAATGATGGGCATCTACTTCGACAAGAAGTATGGCGGCAGCGGCGCAGATGTGCTGGCCTACTCGATGTGCATCGAGGAGCTGGCCAAGGTCTGCGGCACCACAGCGGTCGTCGTGTCGGCACATACGTCCCTGTGCTGCGCGCCGATCTACGAATTCGGCACCGAGGAGCAGAAGATGAAATACCTCCCCGATCTTCTCTCCGGCAAAAAAGTCGGCGCCTTTGGTCTGACCGAGCCGAACGCCGGCACGGACGCCTCCGGCCAGCAGACCACAGCCGTGCTTGACGGCGATCACTACGTTCTCAACGGCACCAAAGTTTTCATCACCAATGGCGGCGCTGCAGAAACCTTCGTGATCTTCGCCATGACGGACAAGGCCGCCGGCAACCGCGGCATCTCCGCGTTCATCGTGGAAAAGAGCTTCCCCGGCTTCTCCGTTGGCCGCGACGAAAAGAAAATGGGCATCCGCGGCAGCTCCACCTCGGAGCTGATCATGGAAGACTGCATCGTGCCGAAGGAAAATCTGCTCGGCAAGATCGGCCAGGGCTTCAAAATCGCCCTGCACACGCTCGACGGCGGCCGCATCGGCATCGCCTCGCAGGCCCTGGGACTGGGCGAGGGCGCCGTCAACGAGGCTGTGAAATACACCAAGGAGCGCGTGCAGTTCGGCAAGCGCATCAGCCAGTTCCAGTGGACGCAGTTCCAGCTGGCCAACATGGCCACGCAGATGCAGGCCGCGCAGTATCTCGTTTATGCTGCCGCCTGCGCCAAGGACAACGGCGAGGATTACAGCACCCACGCCGCCATGGCAAAGCTGTTTGCCTCCGAGGCGGCCAACGACGTCACGCGCAAGGCCGTGCAGCTGTTCGGCGGCTATGGCTACACGCGTGAATACCCCGTGGAGCGCATGATGCGCGACGCAAAGATCACCGAGATCTACGAAGGCACCAGCGAGGCCCAGCGCATGGTCATCGCCAAAAGCCTCGGCGTGAACTGAGGGAGGAGAGCAACATGAAAATTCTTGTCTGCGTAAAACAGGTCCCC
>CAYROZ010000079.1:0-9540 GCA_964426125.1 uncultured Oscillospiraceae bacterium | reverse complement strand
CAAGCCCTGCTGGATGCCATGCAGGAGTACAGCGAGCAATTATACGTAAGCGGCCAGTCGGCACTTACCAGTCCGGTGGCGTATCAGAAAGCCGTACTGGATGTGACCGCATACGGCCTTGACGATGGCGTGGTCGGCGTGGTGAGCATCCCCAAAATCGGCGTAGAGCTGCCCATCTATCTCGGCGCGACAAGCGACAACCTCGCGGCGGGTGCCGCAGTATTGGGACAAACGAGCCTGCCCATCGGCGGCGAGAATACGAATTGCGTGATCGCCGCTCATCGAGGCTGGCGCGGCGCGGACTACTTCCGCTATCTGGACGAACTTGCGATTGGCGATACTGTGAGCATCACGAACCCATGGGAGACGCGGTCCTATGCCGTCATGGAAATCAAAATCATAGCACCAGACGACATTGACGCTATCTTAATCCAGCCCAACCGCGACCTGCTCATCCTCATCACCTGCCACCCCTACGCCAGCGGCGGGAAATATCGCCTCGCGGTGTATTGCGAGAGAATTTAAGAAAGTCTAACCACTAAAAGCGCCCACGTTAAGGGAATCACTTCAATCGGTAATAGCAGGTGTTTTTCCCGGGCCCCTCTCTTTTGATTTCGCCGGATGCCACCATTTTTCGAAGCGCACCCTCAATGGAACTTATACTGAGAGAAGGACACAATTCCCGAATGTCCTGCTTGGTGAATCGACCGATTTTGTTCATAGACGCACGTCTTACGGTTTCCAGCGCGGGCAGCTTAGTCTCCACCAGCGCATAGCGATCCCCAAAATCTTTGTAGGCAGCAAGAACGGTTCCAAGCAGATATTTGATAAACGGAACGGCATCCTCCGTTCCTTCGTGCCAGCCGATCTGCGCCTGACCAAGGGCATCGTAATAAAGGTCTTTATTCTTTGCGATCTTGGCTTCCAGAGAGATGTACTTTCCAACATAGAAGCCGCTCCTGTAAAGCAGCAGAGTCGTGAGCAAGCGGCTCATTCTGCCATTGCCATCGTTAAAGGGGTGGATACACAGAAAGTCGTGAATGAATACAGGAATCGCAATCAGCGGCTCGACCTCCATATTGCCAATGACGCGATTGTATTCTTCACATATCCTGTCCAGTGCTTCCGGCGTTTCAAAGGGCGCAAGCGGCGTGAACAGAGTCTCCACATGACCATCCGGGTATGTGGCACTGATATAATTCTGCACACTCTTGGTCCTGCCGGCCATGGGATTGTTCATGTGGCTGTACAGGATCTTATGCAGCTGCAAAATGTAATTGCGCGTGATTGGGATCGCATCAAAGCTCTCGTGGATGATATTCAAAACATCGCGATAACCGGCGATCTCCTGCTCATCACGGTTCCTTGGTGTTGTCTTTTCTTCGACCAACTGCCGGATACGGGTGCTGGTCGTAACAATGCCCTCGATGGCATTGGATGCCTCGGTGCTTTGCACCTTTGCGACCTCCACCAGCTTTTCCAATTCCTCCGGGCGTTGTTTCATATACATTTCCTGCTTCCCGGCTTCTTTATATATCGCTGCAACGAGACCGAGAATATCCGAATCCCACTTTTGGTTCTTGATTTCAGAATAGTTGAACGTTCTCATTCCCTTTCCTCCTCACCCTTTCCCTTAAATTATGCCATATTATAAGGGAAAGTCAACACTTTAATAAAAAATCACCTTAAAAGCATTGCACATTTAAGGTGTCCTTACAAATGAGAACGAGACGACGGATAGCCGGATCTCATCCTCAGCATCCAACTTTTTAGCAAATACGAATTTAAGAAAGGAGAACCTATGGCTGTATTTCGCATTGAAAAGACCCGTGACTACACGGTCATGTCGAATCATCATCTGCGCAGCAAAACGCTGTCGCTCAAGGCAAAGGGGCTGCTGTCGCTCATGCTGTCCTTGCCGGACGACTGGGATTACACGCTGGGCGGCCTTGCCCGCATCTGCAAGGAGGGCGTGGACAGCATCGGCGGCACCGTGCGCGAGCTGGAGGCCGCGGGCTATATCCGGCGCCGCCGCATCCGCAATGCAAAAGGCCAGCTCACGGAGATCGAGTACACCATCTCCGAGCAGCCAGAACCGGAAAAACCAGAACGGGAAAATCCAGTTCTGGGCAACCCAATCTTGGATTGCCCAAAACAGGCCGAGCCTGTGCAGGAAAAGCCCGCGCAATTAAATATTAATCAACCAATTACTCAAAAACAAAATACGAATCTACAAATCCATCCATCAATCCGAGATGATGTGATCGATGGATGCGATGAGGCCGCGCTGAAAGAGCAGCTCGGCTATGAGGAGCTATTGCTGCGGTATCCGAACGACAGCGTGGACAGCCTGTACGAGCTGATCGCGGACACACTGCGCAGTCGCGCGAAAAGCATACGCATCGGCGGCTGCGACATACCGGCGTGGCTGGTGCAAGACCGCTTCCGACGGCTCGACAGCACACACCTTGAGTATGTCATCGACAGCTTGCGCAAAACGACCACCAGCATCACGAACATCCGCGGCTATCTGCTCACGGCGCTCTACAACGCCGCCGTCACCATCGACCCCTACTATGCCGCCGCCGTGCGGCATGACATGAGCTAACGCGCCCATCCCCTCTGTCTGGTCACACGCAGGCCGCGAGAGGCGAAATGAGTTTCATGGTGAAACTCATTTTTCTGACCACGGGCGGCGAAGCATGGGCAATATCTCAAAATGCAAGGAGGACTTCATTTGCCAAACGAAAGCAAAAAAACCATCGAAACAACGAAGGACAAAGAACCTGAGGTGCCCACCGGCACCGTTGCCATCGGCCCGACCGGCACCGCCATCACAAAGCTATTGGACAGCCGCCTCACACCGCCCAGTGAGAAAGACGTAAAATCCCTGCCGAAGCCCAAGGAGGGCGAGGCGTTCTCCGTGCTGCTGCACCCGGCGTATCTGAAAAAGGCGGAGTTCAATACCTTTTCCGTTGACCGCGACATCGACGATTTCAAGGAGCTTTACAAATCCATCGAGCTGTTCGGCGTGAAAGACCCGGTGCTGGCGAGGCCCGGCAAGGACGGGCTTGAAATTCTCTCCGGCCAGCGCCGCCATCTCATTGCCGCGGAGCTGAATTACCCCGTGCCCACCATCATCCAGCGCATGGATGATGACGACGCCCGCATCCTCGTGGCGGACGGCAACCTGCACCGCGAGAAAATCTCCACCTACGACCAGTCCCGCGCCCTGCGCATGAAGGTCGATTCCATGAAGCACAAGGCCGGTCGCCGCAAGAAGGGCGAGACCGTAGGCAGCCGCACGGACGAAGCCGTGGCCGCCGAGATGGGCATATCCGTTGCCAAGCTCCACCGGCTGCTGCGCTTGTCCACCGCCAGCCGCGAGGTGTGCGCTCTGCTGGACGATGGTCAGCTCACGCTGTCCGTGGCCTCCGTGGTCGGCCAGCTCAAGCCGGAGCATCAGGCCATGCTCACCGATCTCATCAGCATCAATCTCAAGCCCTCCGCCGAACAGGTGGAGCGAATGCGAAAGGCCGAGCGCTCCGGCCATCTGACCGAAAACGCCATGCGCGGCATCATCGACGATAAGGACATCAAGCCAAAACCCCAATTCATCCCCTCCGTTGAGATCATCCACGACACACCACCGGAGGAATCCACGCCAATATCCGACGCGGCAGCCGAACCCGTCCGCATCACACCGCTTTCCATTCCCCATAAGGAACCGAGTACCACGATCCCCCTGCCCACATCTTCCGCGCCAAGCGAGCCGCCAAAGCCAATGGCTCCGCCCATACCCACAAAGGAAATCGCGCCCGAGATTGCCGAGGCTGACCCCTTTGTGGGCAAGCAGGAACGCGCCGAGGAAACGCGCATCGTGCTGCGCGGCGACCGGCTGCGCAAGTATTTCCCGAACGTGGAAATGACGCCGCGCGAGATCGAGGAGAGCATATACGACGCGTTGGAGGAGCGCCGCCAGCGGCAGGAACGGCAGCGGCAAAAGACGGAGATATTCAAGCCCGGCAAGGCCGCGTCTGCGAGGTGAGCGCATGAATGTTTTGGTCGTAGAACCGGGGTATCTTCCCTATGAAAAGGAGATAAACGGTCTGCACGAAATGCAGGCCGTAGTGGGCGGGTTGATTCAGGCGATCTATCCCTATGAGGAGCCGGTCGCCCTTGTATGCAACGACGAGGGTATCTTGCAGGGGCTTCGCTTCAACCGAAGTGTCGAGGGCGGCTACGGCGGCGTTTTCGGCACCTTCTTTGTCTGCGGACTGGGCGAGGATGATTTCTGCTCGCTCACGCCGGAGCAGGTCAGCCGCTACAAGGAAAAATTTCACTGCGCCGAGCTGCTGGTCGGTGCGAGCGGCAACGAGCCGATCACCGTGCGCATCAGCGCCGTCCATAAGCTTCCCACCCCCACGCCGGAAAAGCACCATGAGCCGCAAAGAGAATGACATCGACCTGCTGCGCTTTCTTCGCACCGTCATGGAGAAAAACACCGTGGCCTACCGCGACGATCTCGCCCTCGACGAGGCGCTGCTGCGCGATGCGGCGGCGAGGCCGGAGATCACGGCAAGAACCTTTTGCTGGATGAGCCGCCCGCACGGAACATGGTGCGAGCGTGAGCGCGAGGTATATCTGCGCGGCACGGCAGAACACAACATCTGGACGCATTACGAAAACGCCGCGCATGGCATAAAAGCGTTCCGCATTATAGTTACCGGCGAGAGCGGCGGCGTGTTGTACGGCTCTGTGTACGCGCTGGACTATCCGGCGCAGGTGCGGCGGGTAAGGCAGACCGCATTACCTATCGTGCGCGTCAGCGGTGCATATGCGGACGGCGCGCTGTTTTCTGTGTCGTATGATGCGCTGAACAGCCCGCAGTACCGCGAGGCTTGCCACCGCCACGGCGGTATCGCAAGGATCGAATATCACCCGGAAAACGAGTGGGAGCTGCGCGAGCTTCTGTGCCATGAACACAGCCTCCAGCCAAAACGCGAATCCCCTTCCCGCACCACCGTTGGGCTTACGCGATAGGTTTTGATACAGCAAGTACGGAGTTTTGACGGCAAACCTCCCTTGTTAGGGGAATGGCTTCCCCTAATACCCAGAAACGAAAAGAATGCGTCTCCCACGAGACGCATTCCAACAAGCTCGGTATTTACAGTTTCTTTTTCTCAAGCCACTTCCAATAGTTTTTCTTGAAGTTGCGAACACCTGAGAAAAAGTTTTGCTCTGAGTTAGAAAAGCTATTGGAGTCTGCTTTCTGCTTCAGCAGCTCCATCGTACACACCAGATCTGCCACTTGAAACAGCTTGTAATTGACTGGCTGAACTTTTCGAAATTCGACGTGCAGAAATAACGCATTAAAGACTGCGGTCAGAATCTTCGTAAGCTCGCCCTGACCGTTGTCGTAGTACACAATGATGCGGTCATACTCGTTGAAAAACGCCATGTTTCTGCCCAGCACATCCGCTATTGCCCGCGACAGCTTTGCTGTCATGGTCAAAACATCTGGACACTCGCTTTTCCTTACCTGTGCGCAGGCATATCGAATGTCTAGACGGCGGGCAAAGTTGAAAAGCGCATTGAAAAGCCGCTTGCGTTCCTCCACAAGGTCGCTTGCATAGACAGATTCCCTGCGAATCAATGGCCCGGTATGTATTGCGTGGATGGGTCGTCCCAAATTCTTCAGATGTTCATCCAATTGCCGCACATTGTCCAAAATATCAATTCTTTGGTCGTGCAGAACCATGGCGACCAGATAGGTCGGCGCGTGATGATCATACGGCCCAAAATCGCCAGATTCGTCTACAAAGACACTTAATACCTTCTCTGCCATGGGCGTTCCTCTCTGTTGTCCGAGCAAATAAAAAGGCGGGGAAATTCCCCGCCATTCGGTGGACCAGGGCTTTTCAGCCAGCCCATGTTGCGATATCAGATACCACAACAATATTCTATGCATAGAATAGCATTCTTATTTCTAAAAGTCAAATAGTTTTGAAAAACCAGCCGCAATATCGGAGGACAGTCTATAAGAACGTCCCCTAATAATGTCCGCATTTGGATGAGTGAGTATGTCATAAACGGCTTCGGCATAAAATCACCTCAAATGCAAAGAAGGGGGCTCCCGCAGGAACTCCCCCGGTCGCAGGCCACTCAAGCTGTTGCAACCTAATCACTACGGAAAGTATACCTCAGTCGTTGCGGTTTGTCAACACACAGTCAACACCTACAATCATGCTACAGCAGTACCTTCCTAGCAATAACAGTATATGCGTCACATCTCACCACTATACAATAAGGAGTCCCATGCGAAATAATTACAAAAAACTAACCCTGCGATTAGACCAAAAGGAATATACCCACCTTCTAAACCTTTCCCATATGACCGGACTCAGGTTTGAACCATTGCTGCGCAAACTCATCCTCGGTCAACTGCTTCGCCCCCGCCCGCCGGACGAATACGCCGCGCTGCTTCGGCAGCTATCCGGCATCGGCACGAATGTCAATCAAATCGCGCACCGCGTCAATGCCCGCCGGTATGCCACAAAAGCGGACTTGGCCGAGCTGGATACCCTCGTCCGCGAGGCGTACCGGCTGATAAAGGACACCCTATAATGGCGGCGGATAAGATCATCGCCATACATAGTCGGCTGGATCGATGTATCCAATACGCCTGTAACCCGGCCAAGGTCACACATTGCGGCCATGCGCTGGTATCCGGCATCAACTGCCAGCCGGAGAGCGCCTATGCCGAGATGTGCGCCACCAAGGAGCGCTGGAGCAGAACCGGCGGTGTGCTGGGCTATCACCTCATCCACTCCTACGCGCCCGGCGAGGTCACGCCGGAGCAGGCGCACAAATGCGGCGTGGAGCTTGCACAGCGGCTTCTGGGCGATCGCTACGAGGCCATTGTTGCCACGCATACAGACCACACCCATCTGCACTGCCACATCGTTTTCAACAGCGTGGCCATGACGGACGGGCGAAAATATCAAAACAAGTTCCGCGATTACTTCGGCGACATCCGGGAAACGTCCAATGCCGTCAGCCACGAAAACGGTCTGTCCGTCATCGACCCAAAGGGCCGCAGCAGGCACTACGCCGAATGGAACGCCGAACGCCAAGGCAAGCCCACCGTGCGCGGCATCATCCGGCAGGATATGGACGATGCACTGGCCCACGCGGTCACACTCGGCTCGTTCTTCACGCTATTGGAAAAGCAGGGCTACGCCGTAAAGCGCGGCCCAAATATCGCACACACAGCCGTCCGGCCTCCGGGCGGCTCTCGCTTTATCCGGCTGGATTCGCTCGGCGCGGACTACAGCGAGGCCGCGCTCCTGCGGCGAATACGCGGCGAGGCGATCACGCAAGCACCGGCTCCTCCGTCACACAGGTGCTATAAGCTCCGCCGTGGGCGACTGGATCGTCCGCGCAGGCTGCACGGCTTTTGCGCTTTGTATGTGCGGTATCTGTATCGGCTCGGTATGCGCCCGACCAAGCGCCGCAAAAGCATTCCCTTTTCCGTTCGCGCCGAGTGTACGAAGCTCGAACGCTACAAGCGGCAATTCCGGCTTCTTCACCGCTATCGCATCGAAACCACCGCCGAGCTCTCCATGCTCTCCGATGCCATGCAAGCGGATATGGACGCACTCACCACCCGGCGCACGGCGCTATACCGCCGCAAGCGGCGCGGCGAAGATGTTTCGTCCGAGATCAGCACCATCACACAGGCACTCCGTCCTCTCCGCCGCGACCTGCGTCTGTGTGGGCAGATCGCAGAAAGCGCCGCGCATATCCAAGAGCAATGCAAGCAGGAGCCGGATCCGAAGCAAACTCAAATCAAAACGAAAACAAGGAGGAATAACAAATGGAGGTAAGCGGCGAAGTGGCCGAACTCGTCGTAAAAGAAGGACTCGAATTGACCGAGACCGCCGCGCGTCTGGCCGGTCAGGGTGTGGTGAGTGCCGCGGCACTGGTGGCCGCCCTTGCCAGCGACCAAAACCGCATCATCGGCAAGGCCAGCGTGGCCCGGCTTGCCAAGGCGGACGGCGAGGCCATCGTCATCCCCATCCGGGCGGACGATCTGAAAGCCTTTGACAAACAGGCCAAGCGCTACGGCATCCTGTACGCCGCCGTGAAACGACGCGGCGAGAACAGCGGCATCGTGGACATTCTTTCCACCACAAGCTGCGCATCCCAGATCAATCTGGTGTTGGAGAGCATGGGCTATGCCCATCCGAAACCGCTCAAGGAGGAATCCGCCGCAAAAAAAGCAAAGGCCCGCGCTCCACACGAGAGATCCTCCGCCGAGCGCGGGAATGGCTCGACGCCATCGCGGAGGAATACGACGAATGAAAAGCCGTCCGTGCGCGCTCGACTGGAAGCGCTGCGAGCCGCCGCGGAACCGGCAAAGCACATTCCCGAACGGGACAAAACACGATAAGGAGACGCAAGCATTATGGCAAATTTGGAGCAACTCATCGCCGCCAAGGAGCAAAGCGACCGGCAATGGAAGCTGGAACGACAGGCCGAGCGCGAAAACGCCGTGGCCTTGCAGGATGCCGCTATCACGGAGATCACATCAGATCCCGAAGCCTATGGCCGCTATCTGAATATGCAGGGCGACAATCCCGGCTACAGTCCCGGCAACATCGCCATGGTCATGTTCCAGCAGCCGGAGTTTACGAAATTCTGCACGGCGGAGCGCTGGCGAAATCTTGGCCGCAGCGTGATGGAATCGCAAAAGGACAACGGCGCGAAGCTCTTTGCCCGCGCGACCTTTGGCCGCGGCTACAACCTCACGGATGCGTATGACATCACCCAAACGCAAGGCCGCGCCATCGCCGCCGCAAAGCCGCTGGAAAACGACTCCGTCGAAATGTCCTAGGCGCTTACCACACTGCTCAACTACTCCGTCGTGCCCATTGTGGCCGACCGAAATCTGTCCGAACCGGCGCGGTACGATGCCGGAAAGCTGGAGCTGTATACCAATCCCGCGCATGAGGACGACACGCTCTTTGCCGCCATTGCAGCGGAGATCGCCCATGCCCGCATCCACGGCAAGGGCATAAACGCGGGCTATACACGCGCCGAATGTGCGCTGGATGCCCGGAGCATTTCCTACATCCTCTGCCGCCGCTTTGGTGTGCCGTGCGAGCTGCCGGACAGAAGCGGCCTTGCCGCGCTGTATGAGGACTGGTCGCCGCAGGATCGGCGTGCCGCGCTCGACCAGATTCAGAACATGAGCAAGCAGATCGGCGGTTCCATCAAACGGGACATCACACCGCCCGGAAAAAGCCGCATCCAAAACCATACACCGACACGATGAACCGTTATCCCCCGATAGGGGATATAACACGGCGGCCGGTGCGCGGTAAAGGCCGTGCGGCGGCTGTGCCGCCGCACGCGAGTCGGCAAGGATGCCGAGCCTTGACCGGCCCCGCCCGCCGTGTTTGCGGTCACCAAGGGGATAACGGCAAAGCAGCCCGCCTTCGCGGGCTGCTTCAATTCTATATGACACGCGGGAAA
>CAYROZ010000078.1:0-9561 GCA_964426125.1 uncultured Oscillospiraceae bacterium | reverse complement strand
CGCCGTCCGCGCATGAGTCCGAGTGCCGCCGCCAAAACGAACAGCTCCTCAAACACGAGCCGCTGCCGCGCAAGCTCCAGCGCGCCGTCGTCATCCGGGAAGTGGATGTTATGGTAGCAAAAGCGGCTTTGCGCCAGATTCCGCCGCTCCCGCACGCCCTCCGGCAGGGCGTTTGGAAACTCCTCGCCGCACAGCTCCAGCGCGCTTTGCACGAGGGCGGTGAGCGTTTTGCGGCCAAGGCCGGTCGTGAGCCGGTATACCGGCAAAATGCGCCCCGTCACAAGACCCTGCTTTTCCTCCGGCTCAAACTCGGGGTTGGTCATGCACCGCCGCCCGCGCAGCAGTGTGACCGCACCGTAGAAGATATACCAGCGGCCGGGCTTTAAAACGTCCTTGAGATAGATCTGGTTAAAGTAGGTCATATCCATGCTGCCGCTGTCGTCCACGACGCGCAGACGCAAGATCTCGCGCCCGCCGCGCAGACGTGCGCCCGTCGGCGTGGTGGCCACCATGGCCTTGATGCACACGGGCCGGTCCAGCGGTGCGTCGTTTATGGCGTAGAGAATGCGCCGGTCCTCGTACGCGCGCGGGAAATAGCTTACCAGATCGCGCACGGTATGAACGCCGAGCTTTTCCAGAAGCTTTGCCTTCTTTTCGCCGACACCCTTGATGTATTGAACATTTTCATCGAGCTTATTCATGGCTTGATTTTACCACAGCGCGTGTTAAAATACAAACATGAGAAACGATTGCATTTGTGTCATTTTAACGGGCGGGCAAAGCCGCCGCATGGGCTCGGACAAGGCGCTGCTCACGCTCGATGGCGAGACGCTGAGTCTGCGTCTGGGGCAGCGGATGGCCGCGTTTGCACCGGTGTATTTTTCCGTGGACCGCGCCGGTCGCTTTCCGGTGGGAGGCTATGGCGAGCTGCCGGATGTCTATCCGGGGCAGGGGCCGCTCAACGGCCTTGTGTCCGCCTTTCGGCAAACGGATGCGGCCTATGCGCTGCTTGTGGCCACGGATATGCCGAATGTATCGCCCGCGGCGGCAGAGCATCTGGCGGAGAACATCGGCTCGTATGATGTGTGCCTTTATGGGCAGGAACCGCTCTTTGCCCTTTACAGCCGCGCGTGCCTTGCGGCGGCGGAGCGATGCCTGGAGGAAGGGAAGCGTTCCATGCGCGCGCTGCTTGAGCGGGTGGACCTTCTGCGCCTTGTGCCGGAGGAGGAGGGGCTGTTTGCCAATCTGAACACGCCCGAGGAATGGGCGCGCTACCGAAACGGACAATGATCGAATATGGTAAGGCCGCAGGAGCCCAAACCCCTGCGGCCTTTCCTTATGCCTTGCCGGCCGGACACATCATGCCGGTGTTGTCGATGGAGTATTCGCCCTTGAGCAAAAGCTTCGACACCGGCACGATGGTATAGCCCTCGCTGAGCAGGTATTCGATGATGCCCGGCAGCGCCTCCGGCGTGTGCTTGGCGGCGTTGTGGAACAGAATGATGGAGCCCGGCACGACCTTCTGCGTGACGCGGTTATAAATTTCGTCGGCGCTGAGATCCTTCCAGTCCAGACTGTCCACATTCCACTGGATCGCGTGCATCCCCAGGGAATTGACCGTGGCGATCACATCGTCGTCGTATTCGCCGTAGGGACAGCGAAACAGCGTGGGCGCTTCGCCGGTGATGGCCTCGATCTTGGCGTTGCAGCGCGTGATCTGGTCGGCGATGTCCGCATCGCTGAGCTTTGCCATGTGCGGATGGTCATCGGAGTGGTTTCCCAGCTCCATGCCCGCGTCGTACAGCTGCTGCACGCTTTCGGGGTATTTGTCCGCCCACATGCCCACGAGGAAAAACGTGGCCTTGACGCCGTAGCGGTCGAGCGTGTTGATGAGAAGCTCGGTGTCCTCGTTGCCCCACGCGGCGTCGAAGCTGAGAGCCACGGCCTTGTTGTCGCGGCTTACGCTGTAGATGGGCAGTTCCCGCGTGGCTGCCGCCACGCCCACGATGGCGGGGCTGGTCACAGCCCACAGGATCGCTGCCGCCGCCAAAGCCAGCGCCGCGCCGCCGAACAGCCGCCGGTGCCTCCTTAGTATCAGGTCAAATCGTACCACAGGACATACCTCCGTATCGGTTTTGGTACAGCCTATGCCGCGCACGGCGGCGATATGAAGCGCATATAGATGTCTCGGGCGCTTTTTGCGGCTGATTAGTTGGAATTTTCTATAAAAACTGCTTGCAATATCCCACATATAGTGGTAATATGCATTATGTAAATCTGTAAAAAGCGGATTCACGTGTTTTCGTGCGCATTTTTGCCCGAATTCCTCCGCACGGCTGCGGCGGAGCGGGATATTATGAAAACAACGGAGCAGACAAATGACAGACAAACAGCTTCGGCGTCTGAGCAGAGCCGATCTTGTGGAGATCATCTGCCAGATGAAGCAGACGGAACAGGAGCTGCGCGAGCAGCTGGAACAGGCCAACGCGGCGCTTGAAAGCCGCGAGATCAAGATCCACGAGGCCGGCTCCATTGCCGAGGCCGCCGTGAGCATAAACGGCGTGCTGGAAGCGGCACAGGCGGCGGCGGACGACTATCTGGCGCAGATCCATGCGGCCAACGCCAACACCGAGCTTCAGTGCAATGAGATGATCGCCCAGGCACAGGCCCGCTGCGACGCGGCGGACGAGGAGATAAAGCGCAAATGGGCCGCCTTTGAGCGCGACGTGCAGCATTATCTGCAGGCGCACAACGAGCTGAAAAGCTTTCTTAGAAACGGATAACGGAGGCATACACGGCTGTGGCACGCAAGGGAAAACAACCACCGGAGATACCAACTCTCGAGCAGCTGCAGGCGGAACGCGACCGGCTGCGCTATAAGCGCCGCTATGCCCGCACGCTCCGCACCACTCTGTATGCACTCATCGTGGTCGCGGCGGCGGCCGTGCTGGTGGCCACGCTGTGGATGCCGGTTCTGCAGATCTACGGCAGCTCCATGGCCCCCACACTCACGGACGGCGACATCGTGGTCTGCCTCAAGTCCGACGAATTTCAAACCGGCGACCTGGTCGCCTTCTACTACGGCAACAAGCTGCTGGTCAAGCGCGTCATCTGCGGCCCGGGCGACTGGGTCGACATTGACGACGACGGCAGCGTGTATGTTAACAACAAACCCATCGACGAGCCCTACATCCACCAAAAGGCGCTGGGCGAGTCCGATTTGCAATACCCCTATCAGGTGCCGGATGAACGCTGGTTCCTGATGGGCGACAACCGCGCCATTTCGGTCGATTCCCGCAGCACGCAGGTCGGCTGTGTGGCGCAGGAGCAGATCGTCGGGCGCATCACCTTCCGCATCTGGCCGCTGAACACCATCGGCTTGATCACGCAATAACCCCCCATTTCCATCAATTCGCGACAGGAGCTGAAAACGACCGACTATGACAAACGACCGTCTGCCGCACAGCGCGGCTGAAATGGTACAAGGTCATATTCGCCACAAGCGCTGGTACCGTCTGGTATCAGCGCTGGCGTGCGTTGTCGTTTTTTGCGTGACCTACGCGCTCATCATGCCCGCCCTCACGCTCACGGGCGACCCCCACTGCGGACTGGAGGAGCACACCCACGGCGAAACGTGCTACACGCGCCCGCTTGAGTGCCGGATACCGGAAAACCACGAGCACACGGGCGAATGTTTCGCGCCGGAGGAAGTGTACGTGTGCGGTTTGGAGGAAACGGACGGCCACAGCCACACCGGCGACTGCTATTCCGAGCAGCCCTGCTGCATCTGCGGCCAGGAAGAAGGCCCCGGCCACAGCCATGGCGACGGCTGCTGGCAAACGACCGAGGTGCTCTCCTGCGGCCAGGAGGAAACGGACGGCCACAGCCACGGCCCCGAATGTTACACCCAGACCCAAACCCTCGTCTGCACCGAGGAGCATGACCACACGGACGAGTGCTGCACCGTTTCCGAGGAGCTTATCTGCACATTGGCGGAGACACCCGCCCACCACCACAACGGCGACTGCTGCACCGCGGTCGAGGAACTCATCTGCACTCTGGCGGAGACGCCCGGCCACACCCATGACGACAGCTGCATGGGAACCGAGCTTGTGCTCTCGTGCGGAATGCAGGAGTGCGAGCCCCACAGCCACACCGGCGACTGCTGCGAAACGCAGCTTGCGCTCGTGTGCCAAACGGAGGAATACCACACCCACACGGACGACTGCTACGGCGAGGCGGAGCTAAGCTGCGGACTTGACGAGCACCGCCATGGCGAGAGCTGCTACAGCGACCCCGAGGCCGATGTGGAAACGGCGGCGGACTGGGAGCGCACGCTTGCGGGCGTGGAGCTTTCGGGCGAATGGCCGGCGGATGTGCTGGCCGTGGCGGAAAGCCAGCTTGGCTACACGGAGAGCACCACCAACTACATTATCGACGAATCCGGCGCCCGCAAGGGCTACACGCGCTATGGCGCCTGGTACGGCGTGCCGTACGGTGACTGGTGCGCGATGTATGTTTCCTTCTGCCTGCGCTATGCCAATGTCCCGGCGGAATCCGTCCCGCGCCACAGCGGCTGCCGCTCGTGGGTCGAGCTTCTGCGGGCCAAAGAGCTTTATTATCCCGCAAACAGCGATTATGAGCCGCAGCGCGGCGACATCGTATTCTTCGATGTGGACGGCTGTGGTCTGGCCGACCATGTGGGTCTGGTCGTCTCGGTGGAGGGCGGCTGCATGACCACCATCGAGGGCAACACCGGCAACTGCGTTGCCTATCGCAGCTATGCCCTGAGCGATTCGCGCCTGTATGGCATCGGCTCGCTTGCACAGGCGTGGCAGCGCTATAACGAGCCGGTGGAGGAGGAAGAACCCGACTGGCGCTGCGGTATTGCCGAGCACAGCCACGACGAAACCTGCTTCGACGAATTCGGCGCGCTTGTCTGCGCGCTGGGCGAGCACAGCCACACGGAGCTTTGCCTCGGGCCGCACTGCGGTCTGGACGAACACAGCCACACCGCCGCGTGCTTCGATGCCTCCGGCGCGCCCGTCTGCACCCTTTATGAACACAGCCACGCGGCGGACTGCTATGGCCCGCAGTGCGGTCTGGAAGAACACATCCATTCCGATGGCTGCTTCGACGAACTCGGCGCGCCCGTTTGCACGCTGGGCGAGCATACCCACGCGGAGCGCTGCCTCGGCCTGCAGTGCGGGCTGGACGCCCACACGCATGAATCCGAATGCTTCGATGCCTCCGGCGCGCTGATCTGCGCCTGTGACGAGCACACGCACACGGCGCTCTGCCATGGCCCGCAGTGCGGGCTGGATGTGCACATCCACACGGCCGACTGCCTTGACGAATCGCTCATGCTGGTCTGCGGTCTGGACGAACACATCCATGACGAGCGCTGCCTGATGCAGCCGCTGTCGCTGAACGCGGCCATGATGCCCGCGCCGGTCTACTACTGCGGGCTGGGCGCGCATACCCATGCGCCCGAATGTTTTGACGAATCCGGCGCGCTGGTCTGCGCGCTTGAGGAGCACACCCACACGGACGACTGCCTCACTGAGCCGCAGCCGGAGCCGGCCGAGGAGCTGGAGGCCGCCGTGGCGGCGCTCGAGGCGCTCGAGACCCTTTCCGAGAACGATCGTCTGGCGGCCGAGGCGCTCATGGAGCGTCTGCGCGAGAGCTATCTTCTCGGCGGTCTGACCGATGAGCAATACGCCGCGCTGTGCGCCCGCGTGCTCGCTCTGCTCAACGACGAAAACGAAACCGTGGCCGAGGCGGCGGAGGGCACGAACTGGATCGTCCTGCGCGACAGCGGCTGGTTTGAGGCCTATGCCGATGCCGGTGTGGCCGCGATGAGTCTGGATGAGCCCATGCTGCTGGCCGCAGCGGAAGAGGATACCAGCCCGTCTTCCCAGCAGGTCAATAACCCCGGCGGAGAGAACTCGCAGGACGGTGTCACGGTCAGCAAGACCATCAAGGGTACCGATCTGGAAAACGTGTTTGACATCACGCTCACGGTCCAGACCCCGCAGAAGGTCGACGAGGTCGTCACCGAGCCGGATATGGCGGTCGTGATCGTCATGGATATCTCCAACACCATGAAGGACAACTTTGGTGACTCCACTCGCTACAAGGCGGCCATGGATGCGGCGGAGGACTTTCTGGATAAGTTTGCAGATCAGAACGAGCTCGGCGTCAGCAAGATCGGCTATGTGGCCTTCAACACCGACGCGCACCAGATATTCGATCTGCAATCCTGCACCGATGCGGCTCAGGCCAAGACCCTGAAAAACACCATGCGCACGTCTACCGGCACCATCATCAATGCAGAGGGCTATGCAAGGTCCGGGTCTCGCTATACAAACATGGAAGCTGGACTGAAAATGGCGAGGGATATGTTGGCGGAGGTCAGCAACAAGAACAAGTTTGTCATTTTCCTTTCCGATGGCTTCCCGACGACCTATGTTAAGGACGGATACAGCGGGTATAACCCGATTTACACTAGCACAGACAATGCAACGCACGACTACATCCGGGATAACATTTATCCCGATAAGGCCTTCCCTTATGGAACGAATTATTCGGATCGAGGCGCCGTAAAAGCGCGGGAGATGGCGACTGCGATGAAGAAAAGCGGCATCACCATTTTCTCCATCGGCGTGGATGTTAGTGGCCAGAGCTTGGATAGCTACATTACGCAAAGCGCCAACAATAACTTTTCTACCATGGATCGTACTAACAAGTCTTATGATATCGGCGGCACGACCACCGGCTATTTTACCGCTTGGCTGCAAAACAGCATTGGCTCTGGTAAAGGTTATTACTACGACAGCACCAACACGGCTGGCTTGAAGGATGCCTATACGGAGATTTTCGAGACGATTCAGCAAACGGTTGAAACATCGACCAAAGCGGACTGGGTGGCGACGGACCCGATACCGGTTCAGCCCGGAAATGTCGAGTTTATCGGCTTGTACGATAAGACCGGCACTCTTTTGCCCGAGAAGGATGGCGCATTCCCCGCGCTGACGGGCGAGCATAAGGCTGGGGCGGAGAATACAGCCGCATACGCCTTGGATACGAACAGCATTTCATGGGATTTGAAAAAGTCCGGTTATACGGAAAGCGGAAACGGCGGCTCCACGATCTGTAGCTACATGCTGAAATACCGTGTGCGCTTGAAAAACGAAATCGACCCATTCAACGAGGACGGCACAGAGGGCTCGATTTACGTCACCAATGGCACAACGACGCTCCAATATCGCGTGGCAGAGATGAAAGACGGAAAGCTATCTATGTCTGAGCCCAAGTCTATTGATTTCCCGATCCCCTCTGTCCGCGGATATCTCGGCGAGTTTGAGTTCATCAAGAAGGACAACCGGGGCAATCCGCTGGCCGGGGCAGAGTTTACGCTCAGTCACTCGGATACCTGCCTGATCTGCCGCGGCGATGAAACACCGGTTACGATCAAAGATCAGGCAGCCACATCCGATGCGAACGGCAAGGTGTCATTTGCCAACATCCCATCCGGTCACAAGTATACCCTGACGGAGACTAAGGTGCCGCCGGGCTACTCCTCGGACGGCAGACATTATACGGTCGTCGTCGCCTATAATATAACGACGGTTTTGGTGTATGATTATGACCAAAAGACGCTGATTCCGTGGGACGGTGTCATCGTAAACTACACCTCCTATGAGCTCCCGCAGACCGGCGGGGTGGGCACGGTGTGGCTCACGGCGGCGGGCGCGGCCCTGCTGCTGGGCGGCGCGATCGCGCTGATGCGGCGGCGAAAACGCGCCGATGAAACGTGAAAGAAAAAATGAAAATATATGTTTGCAGAAAGGGAAATGAAACCATGAAGAATTTCCGCAAGTTTGCCAGTGTGCTGGTGGTGGTGGTCATGGCTCTCGCCCTCGGCGCCACGGCCTTTGCCGCGCAGGAAGGCACGCTCACCGGCGGCTCCATCACCATCGATAACGCGGTGGTGGGCCAGACCTACAATATCTATCAGATCCTCTACATCGAAAGCTACAACAGCACCACGGACGCCTATTCCTACAAGGCCAATTCCGCGTGGGAAGTGTGGCTGAAAACCCAGACCGCCTATGTCACCGTTGACGAGCAGGGCTATGTGACCTGGGTCAAGAACCTCACTTGCAAAAACACAGAAGAAGGCCATACGCACACCGACACTTGCTATGCTCCTGCGGATGCTGCTGCCTTTGCCAAGCTGGCGCAGGCGTATGCCACGAAGATAGAAGAGGGCAAGGATACCGCTAATGTGGCGGCCAATGCCACTGCCACGGCGACCACTACCGAAGTCAAGTTTGAAAGCCTCAAGCTCGGCTACTATCTGGTCGATTCCACGCTGGGCACCCTCTGCTCGCTGGATACCACGAACCCCTCTGTGACCATTAAGGAAAAGAACGCCGTCCCCACCAACGAAAAGAAGGTGCAGGAGGACAGCAAGGCCAAAGATACCGACAAGGGTTGGGGCGCGACCAACGACGCGGACATCGGCCAGACCGTGAGCTTCCAGTCTACCATCACGGCGCAGACCGGTGCGGAGAACTACGTTTTCCACGATAAGATGTCTGCTGGCCTGACCTATGGCTCCGTGACCGGCATCACCCTCAACGGCACCGCCGTGGACACCAAGTACTTCACCGTGAAGACCACTGACCTGAGCGATGACTGCACCTTCGAGGTCGTTTTCACACAGGAATTCTGCGACACGCTGAAAGCGAACGACAAGATCGTTGTCTCCTACACCGCCACGCTCAATGAAGGCGCGGTTGTGGGCCTTGACGGCAACAAGAACGAAAGCAAGCTCAGCTACGGTGATACCAGCAACACCAAGTCCACCACCGAGAGCGAAACCATCACCTACACCTGGGATGTGGATGTTCTCAAGTACGCCAACGGCGATGAGAGCAAGGTCCTTGCCGGTGCCGAATTCGTGCTGCTGAAAAAGGTCGATAATGTGGGATACTTCGCGGTCGTGAACAGCGGGAAAATCACCGGCTGGACGACTGCGGGGGTGGCTCCCAAGGAGAATCCTGAGGCGACGAAGACCTATGCCACCGTTCTGACCACGGGTGCGGACGGCAAGATCGAGATCGACGGTCTGGACGCCGATACCTACTATCTGCGCGAGGTCAAGGCTCCTGCGGGCTACAATATCCTGGATAAAGACCAAGAGGTCAAGATCGAGGGCGCGACTGAGGTAGAGAGTGAGGACGGAACGAAGACTCTGACCTATACCACGAAGGTGGTCAAGGTCAACAACCAGTCCGGCACCGAGCTGCCCAGCACCGGCGGCATGGGCACGAAGGTCCTGTATGCCATCGGCGCGCTGCTCGTGATCGGCGCGGGCGTGCTGCTCGTGACCAAAAAGCGCATGAGCCGCAGCGAAAACGGCTGATCAATAAGCCGCGGGGAACGGGGAGGCTGACTCTCCGTTCCCGCCGCAGCGGCAAGGAGAGTTCTGTCCCATGAGAAAAACCACCACGACAATTCTTCTCATTTTTGTGTTTCTGGCAGGGCTGTCCT
>CAYROZ010000077.1:6564-9567 GCA_964426125.1 uncultured Oscillospiraceae bacterium | reverse complement strand
CGGGAGGCGGCTTTTGCCTGAGGTTGCTTATCTGCGTTTGCCGGTGGTCGGAGACCAGCGGCAAGGGGGACGTCCCCCTTTGTTTCCATGTACTTACTTTATTTTGTCATTATATATGGTGTTTCATCGGATTTCAAGCTATATCTGGTGTTTTTTGCGCGTTTTTCATGCGTTACGTCCTCGCAGACGGCACTATGCGAAGCAAACACAGAAGCACCGGCATGAATTTGCGGTATTCTTTCCGCGCGGGATTGACAAGTCAATGCAGGTGTACTATAATATAGTCAATCTTGATTGACTTTTTCGGAGTGATCGATGATGGATATGTTTTTTCACGCAAATGCCGTGCTTTCTATCTTTGCAAAAAACTATATGGAGCTGAAAAAGGGTCTGCCCATCCGGCCCAGCGAGATGGGCGTTTTGAACATCATCACCCAAACCGAGGGGGCCTACACGCCGGTAAAGCTTGCCGATATGCTCGGCGTTTCCAAGCAGATGATCACGACCCATATCCGCTCGCTGGAGGGTCAGGGCTATATAACCAAAGCCCCTTCCCCGCAGGACAAGCGCGCCTATTATATCCTGCCCACCGCCAAAGCCATGGAGCTGGTCGAATGGGCCAGGGCGGACTTAAACGGAAAGCTTGGAGATCTGGTGGACGGGCTCGGCGCGGACGGATTTCAAGCGCTGGTGGAGCTGGCCGGGAAGGCCAACGCGATCATGAAAACAAGCCGATAAAGGAGAAGGTAAAATGGATCTGAACGATAGGATATGGAACCCGTGGCATGGCTGCCACAAATGCTCCGAGGGCTGCCAGAACTGCTACGCTTATTTTCTGGATAAGCGCTATGGCCGCGACACCAGCGAGGTGGTCCGCAACAAATCGGACTTCAATCTGCCCGTGAAAAAGGACCGCGAGGGCAACTGGAAGCTGCCGGGCGGAAGCTTTGTGCGCGTTTGCATGGCGAGCGACTTTTTCGTGGAGGAGGCGGACGCATGGCGCATCGAGGCGTGGGATCTTATCCGCCGCCGTCCCGATGTGACCTTTTCCCTGCTGACAAAGCGCGCCGAGCGCATCCGGGACTGCCTGCCCTCCGATTGGGGCGACGGCTGGGACAATGTGTCCTTCTCCGTTTCCTGCGAAAACCAAAAGCGTCTGGAGCAGCGCATGCCGTATCTGCTCGATCTGCCCGCGAAGCACCGCTGGGTCAGCTTAAAGCCCTTTATCGGCGAGGTGGATATCGCGCCGTATCTCGCCGGCGGCAAGATCGAAACCGTTTTGGCCGGCGGGGAGAACTATCTCGGCTCGCGGCCTTTGCACTATGAGTGGGTCAAAAAGGTCCACGATGCCTGCGCGGAGTATGACGTCCAGCTCATTTTCGGCCAGACCGGCAATGTGTTCATCAAAGACGGCAAGGAATATAAGATCCGCAACCGCACCGAGCAAATGGTGCAGGCGCTGAAGAGCGGGCTGCATTATCCCCCGGTCGATATCGAAAAAGAGGTGGCCGCCATCTACGACCGAAAGGCCGCCATGAAAGCGGCGATGGAAGCCAAGCGCAAGCCGAAGGAAAGCGAGAAATTCCACTGCTGAAACAGCCGCAGACAAAAACCGACCCGGAGATCGTGTCTCCGGGCCGGTTTGTTTTATTGTGTCAAATGCTGTCTCAGCGCTTTTTCTTCCGGCCGAGCCATGCAAGGCCGCTCATGCTGCCGAGCGCGGAGATCACATACAGGGCAATGCCCGCATCGCCGGTTTGGGGCGCTTTCTCGGTTTTAGGCGGCTCCTTCTGGCTGTCGTCGGTCGGCGCGGCCTTGATGGTGAACTCGCAGGTGACTTCCTCCGGCAGCTTGTAGTTCGGATTGTCAAGATCGGCTGCCGTGGCGGTATAGCGGCCCGCCTCGGTCTGCTCGCCGGTCACCGTGATGGTGCATTCATCGCCGGTCACCAGTCCCGTGGCCGTGGCCGTGGGCTTCTGGGGCTTGCCGTTATGGGTAAGCTCCGTGTCCGTCCAGTCGATGCCGATGGTCTTGGGTCCCACCGTCACGCTCACTTCCACATCCACCGCCGCATAGCTGCTGTCACTGGGGGTAAACGTGGCCATAAGGGTCTTGGTGCCCACATCGCCATAGCCCGTCACATCGTCTTTCCACGCGAAGGTGCCCTCAACTTCGGTGCCGGTGGCCGTGATAACGCCATCGTCCACCGCATCGCCGTAGGTCACAGTGGCCGCAGCGCCGGTCACTTTCGGCTCGATGTTGCTCGCGGGCTTCGTGGTGGTCAGCTCGAAATACATTCCCTCCAGATCACTGTCTGCATACGGCACATTCTGCGTCTTATACTTCCCATCCGCCGCCGTGCGCCAGTAATAGGCGCCGGGGAGAGTGATAGGGGCGTTTTCATATGTCTCAACGGCTTTTCCGTAGCTACTATCATAAATCCTCGTGGCGATCACCGTGCCGTGGTTGATGGTCAAGCTGGCTGAAGCAGTGCTGTCAAGCGCAATGCCGACGTAATCTCCCCTGGCCTCGACGCTGCCGCCGTTGACCGTCAGGTCATGAAGCTTGATAGCGCGCGCAAGTAGGCGAGCTGTATCCACAACCAACTTACCGGCGTTTGCACCGGTAGACTGCGCATAGATGGTCAGGCTGGCATCATTCTCGTCATCGCCATAGCAGATACCGCCGGCTTGCACCGTCAGCGTTGCGCCATCGCACAGGATCAGATGCACAGTGCCGTAGACGACGACATTATATCGGGGTCCGCCGGGGATGGTCGTGTTCTCATCGACATAGTACCACGTTTCCTTGTCCTTCTCGCCCAGCTTGGTCGTGACGCCGGTGGCCATGACCTTCGTGGCGTCTTCGCGGTAGGACAGCGTTGTGTTCAGGCGCTTGTTGGTGCTGTCCCAATCCAGATAGCCCACGCGGTCGAGCTTATCATCGTCCGGCTTGGTGGTAGTCACTTCGAAATACGTGCCGCCAAGAGCATCGGCGGTATAC
>CAYROZ010000077.1:0-6554 GCA_964426125.1 uncultured Oscillospiraceae bacterium | reverse complement strand
CGATGCCTGCGTCTTATACTTCGCGCTCGCCGCCGTGCGCCAGTAGTAGCTGGCGGGAAGGGTGAGGGGGGTGAAATCACCATCATTAAACACTTGACTTCCTGCGCCGCATTGGGCCTTTATCGTGCCGTTATGAAGCGTCACCGTGCCACTGTAAACGAAACAGCAGCCATCGGCGTTTGCCTCCAACACACCGCCGTTAACAGTCAGGGAGCCACCGCCGCCGATGGCCTGACAACCAGATGTTGAATTAACAGCTTTCAGCGTACCGGTCTGACCGGACTGGCCATAGATGGTCAGGCTGTACGCGCTATCACCGATATAAAGGGAAAACACATCATTATTCTGCTGCAGCGTCAGCGCTGCGCCATCGCACAGGATCAGGTTTACATTGCCTTGGATAAGCAATGCTTGCGGGCCATTTGCGCGGATGGTCACATTGCCCTTGACAACGTACCACGTCTCCTGGCCGTATTCGCCCAATTCCCCCATGTCGCTGGTGACCACCGTGTAGTCGTTCACCGTCTGGGCGTTGCCGTTTTCATCCACATACTGCACGGGGTCCAGAGTTGTGGCGGGTGCCTCGCCATCGCTCACCGACACGGCGGCAAGCAGCGCCTCGGCCTCGGCCGAAGCGGGCGCGGATTCCTCCACGGGCGCGGGCGTTTCCGTGGGCGTGGGTTCTTCCGTAGGCGCGGGTGTTTCCGTAGGTGTGGGCGTTTCCTCGTCCGTTGCGGCGGGCGCGGCTTCATCGGCAGCAACTACCGGCTCATCGCTCACACCCTCGCCCTCCGAAGCCACGGCGGGCAGCGCGAATCCGGCCACCATCACCAGCGCCAGAAGCAGCACCAAAATGCGTTTTTTCATGCGGTTCCTCCCTTTCCGGCCCGCCTCCTCGCGGGAGGCGGCTTTTGCCTGAGGTCATTAATCGGTTTTTTCCGTTGGCCAGAGGCCAACGGAAAGGGGGACGTCCCCCTTTGGTTTTTTGCTCTTACTTTGTTATTTGTTCCATTATATCGGCTAGCGCCCCCGATTGCAAGCCATATCTGGTATTTTTTGCGCAATTTTTCGCGTTTTGTCGCGGGAAGCAGGCTTGGCGGGAGAACACAGGGCCCCTTGCAAAGCCGTCAAAATCGCAACGACAGACAATTTCCCGCAAGAATCGGCCTACCCTTTGGGCTTCGTTTTCGATATGCTGGAAGCACGAGAAAGCTTAAACCGGGGAGGGGTATGACCATGCGCTATGGATACTTTGACAATGCCAACCGCGAGTATGTGATCGACCGGGTGGATGTGCCGGTGTCATGGACAAATTACATCGGTCTTGGGGATATGTACGGCGTGTTCAACCACACGGCGGGCGGGTATCTGCTTTATAAATCGCCGGAATACCACCGCATCACGCGCTTTCGCCCCAACGGCGTTCCCATGGACGGGCCGGGCCACTATGTCTATCTGCGGGACGACGAGACCGGCGACTACTGGACCGTTTCGTGGCAGCCGGTGGGAAAGGACAAGGCGCATTATAGCTGCCGCCATGGACTGAGCTACTGCAAATACCAGTGCGGCTACAGCGGCATCGATGCCCGGCAAACGCTGTTCGTGGCCATGGATGACCCGGTGGAGATATGGGATGTCACGCTGCGCAACGATTCCGGCCGGCCGCGGAAGCTGTCCGTTTTTTCCTATTCGGAGTTCAGCTTCCACCACATCGACATCGACAACCGCAACTTCCAGATGAGTCTGTATGCCGCCGGCAGCCGCTATGAAGACGGCGTGATCGAGCACGATCTGTATTACGAGGAAACCGGCTATCAGTTCTTCACGGCGAATTTCCGGCCCGACGGCTTTGACTGCCTGCGCGACCGGTTCCTCGGCCCCTACCGCACTGAACGAAATCCGCTGGCGGTGGAAGCGGGCGTGTGCTCCGGCTCGTATCAAAAGGGCGGCAATCACTGCGGCTGCTTGATGAAAACCGTAGAGCTGCAGCCCGGCGAGCAGACGCGGCTGATCTATCTGCTGGGCGAGGGCGGTCTCGCGGCGGGACAGGCCATGCGGGCCAAATACACCGCCGAAAAGGTGGACGAAGACTTTGCCCGGCTGGCGAAATTCTGGGACGACAAGCTCTCCTGTCTGCAGGTGAACACGCCGAACGAGGGCATGAACACGGAGCTGAATCTCTGGAATCTGTACCAAAGCGAGATAAACGTGATGTTCTCGCGCTTCACCTCCTTCATCGAAGTCGGCGGCCGCACCGGCCTTGGCTACCGCGACACGGCGCAGGACGCCATGATGGTGCCGCACTCCAATCCGGAAAAATGCCGCAGCCGTCTGATCGAGCTTTTGCGCGCGCTGACCAGTCAGGGCTACGGGCTGCATCTGTTTGAGCCGCGCTGGTTTGAGCCGGAGGAAAAGGAGCAGTCCTTCCGCTCCCCCACCGTTATCCCCACGCCGGACAAAAGCCAGATCGTCCACGGACTGAAAGATGCCTGCGCGGACGATGCGCTGTGGCTTGTGGGCAGCATCGTGCAGTATATCAAGGAGACCGGCGACTTTGCCTTTGCCGACCAGTCCGTCACCTACGCCGATGGCGGCGAGGGCACGGTATACGAGCACATGAAGCGAATTCTGGACTTCTCCGCCCGCGAGACCGGCCGCAGCGGCATCTGCAAGGGTCTGCGGGCGGACTGGAACGACTGCCTGAATCTGGGCGGCGGCGAAAGCGCCATGGTCAGCTTCCTGCACTACTGGGCCATCGGCCACTTCACGGCGCTGGCCGAGAGGCTTGGCCGCGCGGACGATGCGGCATATTACCGCGCCATGGGCGACGGGGTCAAGGCCGTGTGCGAGCGCGTTTTGTGGGACGGCAAATGGTACATCCGCGGCATCACGGCGGACGGCCGCAAGATCGGCACCCAACAGGACACCGAGGGCCGGGTACACATGGAAAGCAACACATGGGCCGTGCTCAGCGGCGTGGCCGGGCGGGAACGCGGTCTTTCCGCCATGGACAGCGTGGACGAGTATCTTTTCACGGAATACGGTCTGATGCTCAATGCCCCCTGCTTCCACACCATCGACGACAGCATCGGCTTCGTGACCCGCGTTTATCCGGGGCTGAAGGAAAACGGCTCCATTTTCAGCCATCCGAACCCGTGGGCATGGTGTGCCGAGGCCATCTTGGGCCGCGGCAGCCGCGCCATGAAGTTCTATAACGCGCTGTGTCCCGCGCTGCAAAACGATAAGATCGAGGTTCGGCAGGCCGAGCCGTATTCCTACTGCCAGTTCATAGCCGGACGTGACCACACAGCCTTTGGCCGGGCCAACCACCCGTTTATGACCGGCTCGTCCGGCTGGGCCTACTACGCCGCCACGCAGTATATTCTGGGCGTTCAGCCGGGGTTTGACGATCTGGTGATCGACCCGTGCATCCCGGCCGACTGGAAGGAATTTTCCGTGCGGCGCAAATGGCGCGGCGCGTGGTATGACATCCATGTATCCAACCCCAATGGCGTGGAAAAGGGCGTAAAAGAGCTGCGGATGAACGGCGCACTCGTGCAGGCCATTCCCGCCCAGAGCGCCGGGACCACGACACAGATCGAGGTCATCCTCGGCTGAGAAAAAATATGACAAGGAGCGCCCATCGGCGCTCCTTCTTTTTGCAAAACTGTGGTATGATGAATGCGGAAAAGGAGGCGGATGCCATGAAACGGCGATTTTCCCTGAAAACCGGGCTTCTCTCGATCATTGTGAGCTGCTGGCTCGTGCCGATCTTCATCGTGATCGTTCTGTCCGGCGTGCTGTTTGACCGAAGCTACCGCCAGGGAGTGCAGCAGGAGCTGGACGCCAGCATGGAAAGCGCGCTGCGGCAGGTGCAGATGCAGCTGGAAAGCGCCATCGCCGATTCCAAGGCCGTTTCCTACGACGGCGAGATACGCGATGCCTACCGCCTGTATCAGAGCAGCCGCGACAGCGCCGCCCTGTATCGCCAAACGAACGAATATCTCAGCCAGAGCTTTTTCCAGAAAACGCAGTATCAGGCCATATCCATCCACTACTGGGATGAGATGATCGACGGCTATTATTTCACCAGCGGCACCGCCGGTTATGATCTTTTGAACCAGTGCCGGAAAAACGCGCCGGAGATCCTCGCCGCCATGGAGGCGGTCGACACCCAGATCCTCTTTCTCACGCCCAGCGGAAATCTCTGCATGGCACGCAATCTGGTGGACAGCCGCTTTGACCCCTATGCCACGGTCGTTATCATGCTGGATCTGAACGTGCTGTTCCGGCCGCTGGCCGCGATCGGCCGCATCGATGCCATGCAGATCGCCATCGACGACGCCGTGTTCCTGCTGGAGGACGGCGCCGTGCAGGTGCAGTCCGAGCCGCCGGAGGACGCCGATTACCGGCTGGATGTGGACGGGCATGATCTGCTGGTTTACACCCGTGTGGCGGAATATGACCTGTGGGAGGAAAATCCGTGGCTATTGTGGTCGGTGCTGAGCGCGGCGCTTTTGGTTTTGCCGCTGCTGCTGGTCATCATCGCCCTGTTTTACCGCCATGTCACGCGGCCGGTCGAAACGCTGGTGGAGGCCAACACCAAAGTACAGTCCGGCGAGCGCGGCTATGAGATAAGCCAAACGGCCCCGAACGCGGAGTTTGAAAAGCTCTACCACCATTTCAACACCATGTCCGAGGAGCTGAAGAACCAGTTCGAGCAGTCCTATCTGGAGCAGCAGGCCACGCAGAAGGCCCGCATCAAGGCCCTCCAGTCGCAGATAAACCCCCACTTTCTCAACAACAGTCTGGAGATCATCAACTGGGAGGCCCGTCTTGCGGGCAACGAGCGCATCAGCGCCATGATCGAGGCGCTTTCCACCATGCTGGGCGCGGCGCTCGACCGGGACGGACGCACCCAGATCCCGCTTTCGGAGGAGCTTGGCTATGTGGATGCGTATCTTTACATCATCCGCGAGCGTCTGGGCGGCAATCTGACGGTCTCCCGCCAGATGGACGGTGCCATGGAGCAGCAGCTCATCCCACGGCTGATCTTGCAGCCCATTGTGGAAAACGCCGTGGAGCACGACATCGTGAACAACCGCGGCGGCAAGCTGATCCTGCGGGCCTATGTACAGGACGCGGACGTGGTGCTGGAAGTGGAACACAACGGCACGATGAGCCCCGCAGACAGGGAAACCATCGCCCGGCTCCTCTCCGCCGAAAGCGGCGAGACGGGACAGGTGGGGCTTAAAAACGTATACCAGCGGCTGCGGCTACTGTATGGCGAGGCAGGCCGTCTCACCATTGAGGAAAGTGAGCCCGGGACCGTTTTGGCGCGCATCCGCTTCCCGCGCTGATTGCCTCCTTTTGGTCATGGGACAAGGACGGACAAGAAACGGCAAGGGGAACAATTGTGCAACCTGCTTTCGTTTTGTATACTAAACTCGTTGGCATGAGTGAAAATGTCACAAAAATCTAAAGGAGAGTGCATTATGAAAAAGATCCTTGCGTTGTTACTTGCTCTGGTCATGTGCCTCGCGCTGGTCGCCTGCGGCAGTGAGCCCGCTCCGGCTGAGCCCGAAGAGCCCGCGGCCGAAGCGCCCGCTGAAACCGAAGAGACCGAAGCCGCGCCTGCGGAAACGGTCACGCTGAACGTTGTCACCTCTTACGGCGGCGACGACGGCAACCGCAAAAACTTCGAGGCCGCCGTGGCTGCCTATGAAGAATCCACCGGCAACAAGGTCAACGACGGCTCCGCCACCTCCAACGAGGAATGGAAGGCCAAGGTCCTCACGGACTTCGAGACCGGCTCCGAGCCCGACGTTCTGTTCTTCTTCACCAACGCCGATGCCGACCCCATCATTGATGCCGGCAAGGTCGTCTCCATCGAGGAGATCCGCGAGACCTACCCTGACTACGCCGCCAACATGAAAGACTCCATGCTGGCGGTCGCCGGCGATGGCCAGCACTATGCCGTGCCGTCCTCCGGTTTCTGGGAAAACATGTTCGTTAACAAGGCCGTTCTGGACGCCTGCGGCGTTGCCATGCCCGGCCCGGACTACACCTGGGATCAGTTCCTCGCCGACTGCGAGACCATCAAGCAGGCGGGCTACACCCCCATCGCCGCCTCCCTGTTCGAGGTTCCCCACTACTGGTTTGAGTTCACCGTTATGAACAACGGCACTCTCGCCAACCATCTGGACGTTCCCACCGTGGCCGACGGCGTTCTGGTCGATGACGAAGTCTCCCAGAAGTGGATCGCGGGCCTTGAGGATATGAAGGCTCTGTACGAAGCCGGCTACTTCCCCGAAAACACCCTCACCGCCACCGACGCGGAGACCGTTGCCCTCTTTGGCGAAGGCGAGGCTGCCTTCCTGATCGACGGCTCCTGGAAGTGCGGCTACTTCTCCGAAAACCACGCTGACACGCTCGAGGACTATGTGGTCTGCTGCGTCCCCGGCAAGGGCGACCGCCCCGCCACCGACGCCATCGGCGGCATCTCCATGGGCTACTTCATCACCCGCAAGGCGGGGGACGATCCCGCCAAGCAG
>CAYROZ010000076.1:0-9640 GCA_964426125.1 uncultured Oscillospiraceae bacterium | reverse complement strand
TGGGCCAGGCCCGTGCCGGTGAATATGTACCGCTTCACAACCCCGAAGCGCGGCATGGCCATCACGGCGCTGGCCGGGCCGCTGGCGAACATTCTCATCAGCTGCATCATGCTCGCACTGTACGGGCGGGTGTATGCTTCGCTGTATGATTCGGCCGTGGGCGTGTACTTTTTGCAGATGATCGAGCTGACGGCCTATTTAAGCTGCTCGCTCGCGGTTTTCAACATCATCCCCATCCCGCCGCTGGACGGGTCGAAGATCCTGTTTTCGTTTGCAAGCGGCCGGTTTTACAACTGGCTGATGCGCTATGAGCGCTATGGCTTCATCATCCTCATGGTGCTCGTTTTCTTCAATGTCACCGCCGCGCCGCTCAGCACGGCGACCGGATGGCTGTATGAAAAGCTCTTTGCCATCGCAGAATTTACATTTGGACTGGTAAACTGATGGAAAATCCCAGCTTTCGCCTGGAAGGGGTCATCAAAACCAAGGAGGAAATGGAGGACTTTGAAGGCCCTCTGAGCCTGATTTTGATGCTCCTTGCGAAAAATAAAATCGAAATACGCGATATCCGCATCGCGGAGATCCTGGATCAGTATCTGGCCTATCTTGCCGAGATGCAGCACATGGATCTGGAGGTCGCAAGCGAGTTTGTGCAGATGGCGAGCCATCTGGTCTACATCAAAACCAAAACGCTCCTCGCCGGTACGGAGGAGGTCAGCGAGCTGGAAGAGCTCATGTCGAACCTTGAGCAGCTGAAAAATCGCGACCGGCTCGCGGCGGTAAAGCAGATCGCACCGGCACTCGGTGCGGCGCTCGAGCGCGGGGCTCTGCTGTTTTCCGCGCCCGGCGAAACACTGCCGCGCTACGGCGAGTATGACTACAGCCACGAGGGCTGGGAGCTTTTGGCGGCACTGGCGTCCATGAGTGAAAAGGGTGTTTCCGTGCCGGAGGAGGAAGCCCGGGTGGCGGTGCCGAAGCCCATCATCTATTCCGCGCGGCGCAAGGGCGGGGAGATCATCCGCCTTTTGAGCGGCGGCCGTGTGCTGCCTCTGCGCGAGCTTTACGCCATGGCGTCGAGTCGTTCGGAGCTCGTGGCCACATTCATCTCCATTTTGGAGATGTGCCTGATCGGCAGCGTGTGCCTTGAGCGCGAGGGCGACGACTATTCCGTGCGCTTCACCGGCGGCGACGCCGAGCAGATATTGGAGAGTTTTCAAAATGACTGACAGCCAACTCAAAGCGGCCATCGAGGCCATATTATTCGCCTCCGGCGATCCGGTACCGGCCGAGCGCATCGCGCTGGTGCTGGACGAACAGCCTGAGCGCGTTGCTGCCATGGCGCAGGAGCTTGGGGCAGAATACAACGAGCAGCAGCGCGGCATACGCCTTGTGCGCTTAAACGACTCCTTCCAGCTGCATTCCGCGCCGGAATACGCACAGCCGATCACCCGCGTGCTTGAGCAGCGCCGTGCCCCGAAGCTTACGCAGACCTCGCTGGAGGTGCTGGCCATCGTGGCCTATTTCCAGCCCGTCACGCGCGCTTACATCGAGCAGATTCGCGGTGTGGATTCCTCTTACACCGTGGGCGTTTTGGCCGAACGCGGCATGATCGAGCCCTGCGGCCATCTGGAAGCAGTGGGACGGCCCACGCTTTACCGCACCACGGAGCTGTTTCTGCGCAGCATGGGCGTAAGCTCGCTGGAGGAGCTGCCGCCTCTGCCGGAGATCACCGGCAGCGATGCCGCGCGTCAGCTTCAGGAAAAGGTGGACGCCCTGCGCGCCGCGCAGGAGCTGGAACAGGCGGCCCGAGACGGCGAGCTTGCTCCGGCCCAGGAGACCGAGGCGTGACGGCGCTGATCGTGGCCGGGTGTGTGCTGGCGGCGCTTTTGCTGCTGGGGCTGGTCAAATGCCGCGCGGAGGCCGGATGCGACGAAAGCGGCATTTGGTGGTCCGTTGCCGTCGGGCCCATCCCGCTTGCGCCGCGCCAAAAGAGCGAACGCGCCCCAAAACAGGAAAAGCAGGCAGGACCGAGCCCGGACAAGAACGCGCGTCCACGGCCGTCGCTGCCGCAGCTTCGCGATCTGGCGGAGCTTGCCCTGCGGCTGCTCAAACGCTTTTTTAAGCGTCTGCGCATCGAGCTTTTGCGCGTGCATTTTCTCTCGGCGTTTGACGACCCATACGACACCGCTATGGCCTACGGCTATGCCGGGGAGGCCATGGAGGCTATGACAACGCTCGCGGACGGACGTATCCGCCATCTCGATCTGCGCACGGAGCTGGATTTTGATTCCGTGCAGCCGGCGCTCACCGCGCAGATCCGGCTGACGGTGCGTCTGGGCGTTTTATTCACGATAGCGATCTCGGCGTTTTTCAGCTTTTTATCTTTAAAGCGCCGCTGGAAGAAACAACCGGAAAAGGAGAATGAACATGGCAAATCAGTCGATCGGTGATCTGATGGATACCTCCATCGGCAAAATTCGGGACATGGTGGACGCCAACACGGTCGTCGGCGAGCCCATCACCACGCCGGATGGCGTGACAGTCATTCCCGTCAGCCGCATGAGCTTCGGCTTTGCCTCCGGCGGCAACGACAAAAAGCCGCAGAAGGGCATCTGGGGCGGCGCGGGTGCCGCGGTGCGTGTTTCGCCCATCGGCTTTCTGGTCATCAAGGACGGCGGCGTTCGTATGCTGAACATCGCCGCGCCCGCTGTCACGGCGGTAGACCGCGCGCTGGACATGGTGCCGGAGCTGATCGACCGCGTGGAAGCCATGGTGGACAAATACACGCCGAAAAAAGAGGATTGACACGCGCGGGCGCGGACATAATAACATCCGGGTGATGTTTTATGAAAAAAGCCGCGCTGCTGCTGATCTTTGCTTTTTTGCTTTCCGGCCCTGCCTATGCCGCAGGCGACGTCCCGGATGAATCGGCGGCGGCCTGTATCCTTCTCGAGGCTTCGAGCGGCCGCACGCTGTATGAGAAGAAAGCGGACGAGCCCATGCTCATTGCCAGCACCACCAAAATCGCAACCGCGCTGGTCGTGCTGGAAAGCTGCGGGATGGACGATGTTGTGCAGATACGGCCGGAATGGACGGGCATCGAAGGATCCTCCATGTATCTCAAGGCCGGAGAGCGCCGGACGATCCGCGAGCTGCTGGCGGGGCTGATGCTTGCCTCCGGCAACGATGCAGCGGTGGCGCTCGCGTGCCACACGGCAGGCAGCACGGCGGAGTTTGCCGTGCGCATGAACGAGCTTGCGGGCAGACTTGGCTGCGAGCATACGCACTTCACAAACCCCAGCGGCCTTGATGACGCCGAGCACTATTCCACCGCGCGGGACATGGCGCGCCTTGCGTGCGCTGCCATCGAAAACGACGAACTGCGCGCGCTGTTTTCCAGCCGCAGTTTGACGCTGGGGGAGAACACCTATTATAACCACAACAAGCTTCTTGGCCGCTGCGACGGCGTGTTCGGACTGAAAACAGGCTACACCATGGCAGCCGGACGAACGCTGGTTTCCTGCTGCGAGCGGGATGGGATGACACTCGTGTGCGTCACGCTCAACGACCGCAGCGACTGGGCCGACCACGAGGCGCTGTATGATTGGGGATATGAAAACTGGCGCATGGAAACCATGACGCCTCCTGCGATGAATGTCCCGCTTGTTGGCGCCACGGCGGATACGCTGGCGGTCGCGGCGGATGGGGCGGCGGCTGTGCCCGTGGGCGAGGGGGACGAGGTATCGTTTTCCTATGAGCTGCCGCGCTTTGTGTTTGCCGGTGTGAAAGCCGGAGACCGGCTGGGAACGGCCACACTGTATGTAAACGGCACTGCAATGGCGAAGCTTGCACTTTTGGCGGCGGAGGATACGGAAAGCGAACCGAAGCCGTCTTTTTTTAAATCGATCGGAAGGAATATATACACGTTTTGACACAGAGACTGCAAAAAATCATATCCGCCGCGGGACTGGCCTCGCGCCGTGCCGCGGAAAAGATGATCGAGGAGGGGCGCGTGGCCGTCAACGGCCAGACCGCCTCTCTCGGTATGTCCTGCGACCCGGACACGGATACCGTCACGGTGGACGGCAATCCCATCACCATACCCGCCCGCCGGCGCTACATCATGCTGCACAAGCCGCGCGGCTATGTAACCACCATGTCGGACGACCGCGGCCGCCCCACCGTGGCGGAGCTGGCGGAATCGGCGGGAGGACGGCTGTATCCGGTGGGACGGCTCGACATGGACTCGGAGGGACTCCTTCTCATGACGGACGACGGCGAGTTTGCCAACGCCATGATGCATCCATCCGGCACCGTGAACAAGGTCTATCAGGTTTTCGTGCGTTCGCGCGATATCCACGAGGCCATCCGCGCCCTCAATGCCATGCGCTCGCTCGACGGCGAGCCCATTGCCGCGCCGAGCGTCACGCTCATCGAGCGCAGCGGGGAGGATGCGGAGCTGCAATTCATCATCCACGAGGGCAGAAACCGCCAGATCCGGCGTATGTGCGCCGCGTGCGGCGTGTCGGTACAGCGGCTCGTGCGCATTGCCGAAGGGCCGCTCACGCTGGGCGATCTGCCGCTGGGCAAATGGCGCTATCTTTCATCGGATGAAATTAAATCCTGCAAGAAGGAGCTCGTATCCGTCAAATAACCGGGGTTATTGCTGTGATCTTGGACTAATTTTGAAATTATTCAATTTTTAACTTGCATTTTTCTGCGCCGATGGCTATGATGGATGTACTTATCGGAAGCAGGTGTATGCTATGCAAAAAGATATTTTGACCGAGCTTAGAGCTGAAAACAAACGCTTTTCCAAAAGCCATCGCTCTCTGGCGCGCTACATAGCGGAAAACTACGACAAGGCGGCTTATATGACCGCCGGGAAGCTTGGCCGTTCGGTCGGCGTGAGCGAATCGACGGTGGTTCGCTTTGCGATGGAGCTTGGCTACGACGGCTATCCCGAAATGCGCCGGGCGCTGCAGGAGGCCGTTCGCAACCGGCTGACCAGTGTGCAGCGCATCGCTGCCTCGCGCGAGCTGATGGACGGACAGGATGTGCTGAAAAACGTGATCAGCACCGACATGGACAAGCTGCGGGTCACAATGGAGGACATGGAGCAGCAAAGCTTTGACCGGGCGGTGGATCTGATCACACAGGCAAAGCAGCTTTATATCCTCGGAATGCGCTCGTCCTCGGCGCTGGCTTCGTTCATGGGCTTTTATCTCAATTATCTGATGGACAATGTCCGCGTGGTCAGCGACAGCAAGGGCGGCGAGGTTTACGAGCAGATGCTGCGCATCGGAGAGGGCGACGTGCTTTTCTGCATCAGCTTTCCGCGCTATACCTCCAATTCCCTCAGTGCGGCGCGCTTTGCCAAGGAACGCGGCGCGCGCATCATCGCCCTGACGGACAACCATGCCTCGCCCTTCGCCAAAATCGCGGACACGGTCCTGTTCGCCAAAAGCGACATGGTCTCGTTCCTCGATTCGCTGGTTGCGCCCATGAGCGTGATCAACGCCATCATTATCGCCATTGCCTCCCGCCGAAAGGAATCGCTGGACGCCACGTTTGAAAAGCTGGAGGATCTGTGGGAGGAATACGGAGTGTTTACAAAAGGTGAAAGCTGATCTGGTTGTGATCGGCGGGGGAGCCGCCGGTATGATCTGCGCCGGGACCGCGGCCGGCTATGGCAAAAGCGTGATCCTGCTTGAACCGAACGACAAGCTGGGCCGCAAGGTGCGCATCACGGGCAAGGGCCGCTGCAACTGCACGAACAACTGCACGCCGCGCGAATTCATGGCCAATGTGCCCACCAACCCCAAGTTTTTATACAGCAGTCTCAACGCCTTTTCGCCGGAGGATGCGATGGATTTCTTCGAGTCCATCGGCGTAAGACTGAAGACCGAGCGCGGCAATCGCGTGTTTCCCGTTTCCGACAGCGCAAACGAGCTGGCGGATGCGCTGGGCCGCTGGCTGAAGGAGCAGGGCGTGCGCGTGGTCAAAAGCCGTGCGCGGGATATTTTAACGCAAAACGACGCCGTGTCCGGCGTTTTGACGGACGGCGGTGCGATCGAATGCCATGCAGCCGCCGTATGCACCGGAGGCCGCAGCTATCCTCTCACCGGCTCGCGCGGCGACGGCTTCCGCATGGCGGAAAAGCTGGGCCACCGCGTCACGGAGCTACGGCCGTCGCTGGTGCCGCTGGAAAGCCCGGATGCATTTTGCTCGGAGCTTGCGGGCTTTGCCCCGCGTAATGTCACGCTGCGCGTGTATGAGGACGGCAAGCTCATCTTCTCCGAGCTTGGCGAAATGCTTTTCACCCATTTCGGCGTGTCGGGCCCGCTGGTGCTGTCCGCCAGTGCGCATATGCGCCATTTCGGCACGAAGAAATACGAGCTCGCCATCGACTTCAAGCCCGCGCTTGACGCGGAAAAGCTCGATGAGCGCCTTTTGCGCGACTTTTCCAAATATGCAAACCGCAACTTTGCCAACGCCCTGGATGATCTGGCGGCACGCTCGTTTATCCCGGCGCTGGTGCGCATGAGCGGCATCGCGCCGGACACAAAGGTCAACTCCGTCACGCGCGAGCAGCGCCATGCGTTGGGGGCCTTGCTCAAGGCATTTCCCGTCCGCGTGAGCGCGCCGCGTCCGATCGACGAGGCCATCGTGACATCCGGCGGCGTGGATGTGCGCCAGATCGATCCGCGTTCCATGCGCTCAAAGCTGGTGCCGGGCCTTTATTTTGCCGGAGAGGTCCTGGATGTGGATGCCTACACCGGCGGCTATAATTTGCAGATCGCATGGTCGACCGGCCGCTGCGCCGGCAAAGATATAGGAGAAAAAGATTATGACTGAAACCCATTTTTCCGTTGCCATCGACGGCCCGTCCGGCGCCGGCAAAAGCACCATCGCCAAGGCCGTGGCTGAGCGCTTCGGCTTCATCTATGTGGACACCGGCGCGATCTACCGCACGGTGGGGCTGGCCACGCAGCGCGCCGGCATCGACCCGCAGGACACGGACGCGGTCATTGCGCTGCTTCCGGCGCTGGATATCGCCTTTGCCCATGGGGACGACGGACTGCAGCATATGTTCCTCAACGGCGAGGATGTCAGCGCCCTCATCCGCACACCGGAGATATCCATGTATGCCTCCAAGGTGTCTGCGATCCCGGAGGTCCGCGCGTTTTTGATGGAGATGCAGCGCTCCATGGCGCGGCGCACGAGCGTCATCATGGACGGCCGCGACATCGGCACGGTGGTCCTGCCGGATGCGGCGCTGAAAATCTTCCTCACGGCCAGTGCCGAGGCGCGCGCCGAGCGCCGGTACAAGGAACTGATTGAAAAAGGGCAGAGCGTCACATTTGACGAGGTCCTGCGCGATATGGCCCAGCGCGATGAAAACGACACGACCCGCGCGGCAGCCCCTCTGCGCGCGGCGGAAGACGCCGTGCTGCTTGACACCTCCACGCTTTCGCTGGCCGAGAGCATCGACGCGGTGGCGGAGCTCGTGGAGCAAAGGAGAGGCGCGTGAGGGCTTTTTACCTGTTCATCTACTTCTTAATGTGGCTTCCGGTCCACATTGCCTATCCGATGACCGTAAAAGGGCGGGGGAATATCCCTGCCGGCCCCTGCATCATCTGCGCCAACCACTCAAACTACATCGATCCCTTCCTGCTCATTTACGCCTTCGGCCCCAAGCGTTTTCTGCACACCATGAGCAAGAAGGAAGCGCTGCAAACGCCGGTGATGGGCTGGATATATAAAATGTGCGGCGCTTTCCCGGTCGATCGCGGCAACGTGGATGTAAACGCAGTGCGCACCGTGATGAAGCACATCAAAAGCGGCAGCAAGGTGGTCATCTTTCCGGAGGGCACCCGCACGGACGACGACGATCCCGACGCCGGAAAAAACGGCGCGATCCGTTTTGCCTCCAAGCTCAATGTGCCCATCGTGCCGGTGTTCATCACGCGCCGGAAAAAGGTGTTTGGCCTTGTGCATGTCCACATCGGCCAGCCGTACGAGGTCCGCTGCCGCGGCCATCAGGAAACAGCCGAGCGCACGCGCGAGCTGATGGAGCGCATTTTTGCGCTGGGGGATGAGCATGGAGATTAAGCTGGCCCAGAGCGCGGGCTTTTGCGTCGGCGTGGAGCGGGCGGTGGAAATGGCGGAGCAGGCGCTGGACTGTTACGGCCGGGTTTGGAGCCTTGGCGAACTGATCCACAACCGGGATGCCGTGGAACGTCTGGCTGCAAAAGGCCTGCACACGGCGGAGGATGTGGAGCAGGTGCCGGAAGGGGAGCGGATCGTCATCCGCTCGCACGGCGTATCCCGCACTGAGCTCGAGACCCTTCGCGCCAGAAATTGCGCCATCCTTGACGCGACCTGTCCGCGGGTGTCGCGTATCCACAAAATCGTGCAGCGCGCTTCGGCGGACGGAGAGCGGGTCGTGATCGTTGGCGAACCGCATCATCCGGAGGTGCAGGGCATTCGCGGCTGGTGCGAGGACGGCGTGGTCGTTCCGGATGGGGAAGCGCTGCTGAAATGGGCGGCGGAACAGCCGGAAGGAGAGGCTTTGGCTGTCACGGTGGTTTTCCAAACCACCTCGAATAAACAAAAAATTGAACAAAGTATTAACATTTTCAAAAAAAGGTATACAAAATCAAAGTTATTTGATACAATATGCGATGCTACGTTTATACGGCAAAAAGAAGCGCGCGAGCTTTCGGCTTGGGCGGACGCGATGGTCGTTGTGGGAGGGCTCCACAGCGCCAACAGTCTCCATCTGGCGGAAATCTGCGCGGAAAACTGCGATAATGTCCAATTTGTGCAAAATGCCGCGGAGCTTGAGCTTTCAGGTCTGAGCGGCTGCTGTGCGATCGGTGTTACCGCCGGTGCTTCTACGCCGGCGTGGATAATTAAGGAGGTAGTAAACAAGATGACCGAAGAGACCGAAATCCTGGAGCAGGAAGAAAAGAATGTCGAGACCGCCGTGGAAGCGGTTGAGGAACCGACCGTTGAGGCGGCTGTCGTCGCAGACGACGCAGAAATGAGCTTCGACCAGCTCCTTGAAGAATCCATCAAAACCATCAGCAATGGCGACACCGTGACCGGTATCGTTGCTGCTATCACGCCCACCGAGATCACTCTTGATCTTTCCACCAAGCATTCCGGCTATATCCCCGTGTCGGAATTCACCAGCGACGAGTCCGGCGTTAACATCAACGATCTGGTCAAGATCGGCGATGAGATCACGGCCACGGTCGTTCGTGTCAACGATGTGGAAGGCACCGCGCAGCTCTCCAAGCGTCGTCTTGATGCAGCCCGCAGCTGGAACGACATCGAAGCCGCCCGCGAGGAAGGCACCGTTGTCGAAGGCAAGGTCGTGGAAGAGAACAAGGGCGGCGTCGTGGTTTCCGTCAGCGGCATCCGCGTGTTCGTGCCCGCGTCCCAGACCGGCCTCGGCCGCGATGTTCCCATGACCCAGCTCGTTGGCACCACCCAGCGCCTGAAGATCACCGAGGTCAACCGCGGCCGCAAGCGCGTGGTTGGGTCCATCCGTTCCGTCATGTTCCGTGAGCGCACGGAGCGCGCGGAGAAGACCGGGAGCGAGATCGAGGACGGCAAGAAGTATGACGGC
>CAYROZ010000075.1:0-9746 GCA_964426125.1 uncultured Oscillospiraceae bacterium | reverse complement strand
CTTTTTCTTTCCCGTGCCGTAAAACTGGCTTTTGATGCGCGGGTCAATGAAGGTGTAGATCACATCCACCAGCAGATTCATCAAACACACGATCACTGCGTACAGAATGGTCGTGCCGCGGATGATGGGGTAGTTGCGGTTGGCGATGGCGTCCATCAGCAAAAGGCCAAGGCCCGGCAGCGTGAACACCGTTTCCACGATCAGCGAGCCGCCGATGCTGGCGGAAAGCGAGGTTCCGACCACCGTGACCACGGGCAGAAGGGAGTTGCGCAGAACGTGCTTGGTGATGATCTTGCCCTCGGTCTGGCCTTTGGCGCGGGCGGTGGTGATGTAGTCCTGGCGGATGACCTCCAGCACGCTCGAGCGCGTGGTGCGCATCATGGTGGTGATGGGGAAGAAGATGGAGCACACGATGGGCAGCACCCAGTGCTTCCAGGTTCCAAGCCCCGCCGCCGGCAGCCAGCCGAGGATCACGCTGAACAGGATCATCAGCATCAGCGCCAGCCAGAAGCCCGGCATGGACGAGCCGAACAGCGCCAGCAGCGTGGACATATAGTCAAAGGGGCTGTTTTGCTTCACCGCGGCCAGCACGCCCAGGGGAATGGCCAGCAGCATGGCAGCGATGGTGCTCAAAAAGCCAAGCTTCAGCGAAAGCGGGAACCGCTCCATAACCAGCTCGATCACGCTCTCGCCGGTAACATAGGAAATGCCGAAGTCAAACTTCGTCACGATATTTTTAATGTAAGTAAACAGCTGGGTCATAAAGGGCTGATCAAGGCCCTGCTGGGCGTTCCACGCGGCGATCATTTCCTCCGGCGCGGTTTGGCCCAGTACCACCTGCGCGGGGTCGCCAGGGGTAAAGTAGGTGATGGTGAAGATGAGTATGATAACTCCAAGGATCACCGGGATGGAGATCAGGATTCGTTTTAAAATGTATTTCAGCATTTGTGTTTGCTCCTCCGTATGGCTTGTGTTCGGAGTATGAAAAACGCAGGGGAAGTCCGACTTTTTTGAGGTCGCCGGACTTACCCCTGCTTTCCCTCAGGTATTAAGTGTTAAGGCGTTTATCCGATTTTGGATAGGCTTGTTTGTTTTTTTACAGATAGAGGTCGCGCAGGTCGAGACCGTTGCTGAAGCCGGCGTGGTTGACCAGCTGAGCGGCGTTTTCGAGATAATCATAGTACACGAACACGTTGTCGACCTGGCCGATGGGCAGCCACAGCGCCTCGTCGCGCGCCAGCTGCTGGATCTCCTCGGTCAGCGCGGTCTTGGCGGCCGGATCGGTCTCCACCATGATCTGCGCAAACAGATCCTGGAACTTCGCGCCGGCATCAAAGTCGGTGTGCACTTCCTGCAGCAGGCTGTTCGAGCCGGCCAGCTGGCCGGACCAGATCATGGACAGAGCCGGAACGATGGCGTTGTTCTGGCCGATGGACAGCTCGTGGGAGCCGTCCGCCGAGGCCTGACGGGCCAGCTGGTTGTCCATGGTGTCGATGGTGAGCGTGATGCCGACTTCGGCAAGATAGGCCTGCATGATCTCGCAGATGGCAAGGTCGCCGCCGGAGGTGCCGACCGCAATGCCGATGTTGAAGCCGTCGGGGTTGCCGGCCTCGGCCAGATACTGCTTGGCAAGCTCGGGATCGTATTCGTAAACGCCGAGATCCTTATAGTCGCTCGAAGCGGTGCTCAGCGGGCTGGAGCCCGGCATGGCGTATTCGCCCCAGATGCTCTCGACCAGCGCGACCCAGTCGATGGCGTGGGCCACGGCCAGACGGTTGGCCTTGATGGAGAAGATGTCGCTCTGGTCCCAGAGGTTGACATAATACAGAGTGGAGCCTTCGGTGGGGGCCACATAGATGCCCTCGCCCTCGCGGCCGGACAGGGAGGCGATGGAGTCGCTGGTGGAGATGCGGGCGATGTCGTATTCGCCGGCCTCAAACGCGATGGAGCGCGTGGCCTCTTCCATAACGGGGCGGATCTCCACGGTGGCGTACTTGGGCGTGCCGCCCCAGTAGCTGTCGTTGCGGGTGTAGGTGATGCGCTCGCCCTGCACGAAGTCGGCCAGGACGTACGGGCCGGTGCCGCAGGGGCTCATCTTGAAGGCTTCCTCGCCAACGGATTCCACATAGGCCTTGCTGGTGACGCTAAAGCCGATGCCGCACAGAACATAGATGAATTCCGCGTTGGGCTTGAGCAGCTTGATGGTGAGGTTCTGGCCGTCCACAATGCAGTTGTCCCAGTCGATGTAGGCGGCGTTGGCCGAGTGGATCACGCTCGCCAGGCAGCGCTGCCAGGAGTACAGAACGTCCTCGCCGGTCAGGGGATCGCCGTTGGAGAAGGTGACGCCATCGCGCAGATGGAAGGTGAGGGTCTGGGCGTCCACGACCTCCCACTCATCCGCCAGACGGCCTTCCAGCTCGCCGGTTTCGTTGTTGTAAACGACCAGCGTTTCATAGGTCATCAGGATGGTAGTCGTCCAGTCGGACACGGTGTTGCAGGGGTCAAAGGCCGCGCCGCTGAAGGCCATGGCATAGACAAGCGTGTCGTCCGCCGTTTTCTTGGTGGCCAGCGAGGTCGCCGCCTGTTCCACGGGCGCCGCTTCCTGGACCACCGCCTCGTCGGCAGCGGGAGTTGTCGGCTCCTCCGCCGGGGTCTCCGCCTTTTCTGCGCCGCACGCGCACAGCGCGAACAGCATGGCAAGGGCAAGGAGAAGAGACAGTATCTTTTTCATGCGTGGTACCTCCTAATAATTTCTGGCTGTGCCAGTATTTTCTTCAAAATTATTCCGAAAACGAAACAGCTTGGCACTTTCCGTCCCTGCCGGCCGCCGGGCCGGAGGAATTTTGCGTTTTTGCCAATAAATTCGTTTGGAATATCCGCATTTTGCGGCATTTTTCATTGCACGTTAATCATATAACGTTTCCCTCTGTAAGTAAAATATAAAATGCCCTTGTGTTTTATTCCAAATCGGAATAAAATAGAACCGACTCGAACAAAGCAAGGAGTGCAGCGGCTATGACCTTTGACCAATTTCGTTATTTTATGGAGGTGGCCTACTGCCGCAATTTCAGCCAGGCGGCCCAGAACCTGTTCATCTCCCAGCCGAATCTGACCAAATACATCGCCTCTATGGAAAAGGAGCTGGGCGTGCGTCTGTTCGACCGCACCACGCGCAAGGTGGAGCTGACGGAGGCCGGGGAGCGGCTGATGAGTAAGGCCCAGACCGATCTGATGCCCTTTCTGCGCGAGCTGGAGGACATCCAAACGGAGCTGAGCTCCAACCGCCAGAACATCTATATCGGCGTGGCCCGGGACGAGATGCTGCCGGACACCTTCGTTGACATCATCCGCCGCTATAATCTCTCCGACAGCAGAGGCCGCTTTATCCTCATTCAGGACAGCCATCTCAATCTGTCAAACGGTCTGCGCGGCCAGTACAACATGGTCATCTCCTCCGACCGTCATCTGCGCAGTCTGGCCGGCGTGAGCTATCTTTGCCTGCAGCCGTTTCGGATGATCCTGGCCGTGAGCAAGTATCACCCGCTGGCCAACAAGCCCGATCTGGCGCCGCCGGATTTCCGCAACGAGCTGATCTATTTCGCCCTGCCGCAGGGCACGGCCATGACGCCCGGTGCGGCCAACCCCATCTATTACCGCGTGGGCGGACTGGTGAACATCAAGCTGCTGGCCTCGCCGTCGGACGCGCTGTACAACGTGAATCTGTGCAGCGGCGCGGCCATCGTGCCCAATCTGACCGACCACAGCCGCTTTCCCGATATCCGTTTTATCGACTTTGAAGACCGCCTGGACGACACGCCCACCTATCAGCGTCTGTTCTGGCCCACAGAGGAATCAAATCCGCAGATACTCGCGCTGCTTGAGGAGCTGAAGCAGCGCTTCGACCACATCGAAGATGCCTGACGGCACCCGTTTATTATAATGTATCGGAGAGCTCACCATGGAAACAAAGCATCTGAAAAATTTTGAGATCTTATATGAATCCGGCAGCATCCATCAGGCGGCCAAAAAGCTTTACATCACGCCGCAGGGCCTGAGCAAAAGCCTTCAGCAGCTCGAACAGTCGCTGGGCGTGAAGCTGTTCGACCGCAGCCGCCAAGGGGTCATTCCCACGCGCAGCGCGGAGCTTTTGTATGAGCGCTGCCGCTGGCTTCTGCCGCGCTTTGACGCGCTGGAGCAGGAGCTTGCGCTGTTGGACACGCCGAAAAAACGCCTGCGCCTGGGCGCGGCAAACGGCGTTTTCAATCTGGTCCCCTTTCGCTCCATCACGGATTTTCGCGCCCGCCACGAGGACATTTTGCTCGAATGCGGCGAATATGCCAATCAGGAGGTCAAGGATATGCTGCGCGATGGGCGGCTGGAATGCGGGCTGATCGTGGGCGGCTGGGAGGAGCCGGATATATTCCTGCGGCGCGTGGCCGCGTGCCCGGTGTGTCTGCTGGTATACGAGGGCCATCCGCTGTATGACTGCGAGCGTGTGACCGTCGATCAGCTGCGCGGCGAGCCGCTCATCCCGATGAACGAGCGCTTCCATCTTTACGCCGAGTTCATGGACGCCTGCCACAGCCGCGGCTTCACGCCGGATATTCTGGTAAAGACCGCCGATGCGAACTTGCAGCACCGGCTGTGCCGCGAGCGGATGGGGCTGGCCAGCGTGCCGGGCTTTGTGAAACACAGCTTCAACATGACCGGCCTGCGGCTGATCCCCTTTGCCGAGCCCCTGGAATGGGCCGCCAATTTCGTTTGTCTGCGCAGCCGCAGCGAGCTTCCGGCCCTGCGCCAGTTTGCCGCGCAGTTGAGCGGCGTGTAAACCAAATGTTGCTACCCCGCAAAGGATCGTTGGGGTTCCATTGGCCGCGGCTGTGATATTCTGGACAAAGAAAAGCTGCCGCGCCCGACGCGGCCTTAAGCAGAAGGAGAGATCATCATGCAACCGAAATATCCCCATCTTTGTTCCCCCATCACGCTTGGCAAGGTCACGTTTCGCAACCGTATGTTCTCCGCGCCCATGGGCGGCACGGACATCACGGTGGACGGCTGCATCGGGCCGCGTTCGCTGAAATTCTATGAGCTGCGCGCCTATGGCGGCGCCGCCTCCGTCACCGTGTCGGAGTGCATGGTGCATCCCACGGACGGCAGCCACGCTTTCCGGCTCGATCTTTCCGTGCCGGAGAGTCTGCCCAGCTTTACCTATACCGCCGATGCCATCCGACGCCACGGCGCAGTGCCCAGTCTGGAGCTGAGCCACTCCGGCCAGTTTTCCGGAACCTATCTTGCCGACAAGGGCAAAAAGGCCTCCATGGCGCAGTGGGGCCCCTCGGCCAGTGTTCGCGCGGACGGCCTTGAGATAAAGGCGCTGACGAAAGAGATGATCGACGAGATCGTGGCCGCCTATGGCAACACCGCGGCGCTTGCCAAGCGGGCGGGCTTTGAGATGCTCATGGTCCATGCCGGCCACGGCTGGCTTATCAACCAGTTCCTGTCGCCCATGTTCAACCGCCGCACGGATGAATACGGCGGCTGCCTTGAAAACCGCGTGCGCTTTGCGCAGGAAGTCTTGACCGCCGTGCGCAAGGCCGTCGGCCCCGGCTTCCCCATCGAGCTGCGCATGAGCGGCGATGAGTTTGTGGAGGGCGGCTACCATCTGGACGAGGGCGTGCGCATTGCGCAGCTTTTGGAGGACTACGTCGATCTCATCCACGTTTCCGCCGGCACTTATCAGGGCACCTTCGGCATCACGCACCCGAGCTGGTTTGAGGACCATGGCCGCAATGTGTATCTGGCGGCGGAGATCAAAAAGCACGTGAAAAAGCCTGTGGCCACCATCGGCGGTCTCAGTGACCCGGAGATGATGGAGGAGATCATTGCCTCCGGCAAGGCCGACGTGGTGGAGATGGCCCGTCAGCTGCTGGCGGACAACCAGCTGCCCAACAAGGTCATGTCCAACCGCGACGACGAGATCGTCCACTGCATCCGCTGCTTCACCTGCATGGCCGAGCGCGCATCGACCTTCACGCGCCGCTGCACGGCCAATCCGCTCATCGGCCGCGAAACCGAGGGCCTGGGCGAGCTGCAAAAATCTCCGAATCCGCAGAAGGTCCTTGTTGTGGGCGGCGGCCCCGGCGGACTTTACGCGGCCTACACGGCGGCGCGCCGCGGCCACAAGGTCACGCTGTGCGAGGCCACGGACAAAACCGGCGGTCTGCTCATCGGCGAGGCGGCTATCCCGTTTAAATATGATATGTATCGCCTGGGCGAGACTTATCGCCACCTGGCGGAAAAGCAGGGCGTGGAGATTCGCCTGAACACGCGGGTGGACCGCGCGTATGTGGAAGCCGAGGCCCCGGATGCGCTCATCGTGGCGGCGGGGTCGGAGCCGCTGCTGCCGCCCATCCCCGGCTTGCGCGAAAGCCCTGTGATGTTCCCGGCGGAGGATTATCATCTCAAGAAGGACGAGATCGGCGAAACCTGCATCGTGCTTGGCGGCGGTCTGGTCGGCTGCGAGATGGCCGTGTGCCTCGCGCGCGAGGGAAAAACCGTTCACATCGTGGAAATGCGCGATGAGCTTTGCCCGGACGCGAATGTCCGCTACCGCCCGCTGCTGATGGCGGAGATGGCGAAGTATTCCGTTTCCATCCACACAAGCTGCAAGTGCGAGCGCGTGGACGGCGGGCTTGTGACCTGCAAAACGCCCGAGGGCGAGACCGTTACCATCGAGGGCGACAGCATTCTGTGCGGCCTTGGCCTTGTGCCGAACACGAAGGTCGTGGAGGAGCTTCGCGGCAGCGCGCCGAAGTTCTTCTCCATCGGCAACTGCGTAAAGCCCGACACCATCACCCACGCGGTCTATCAGGGCTACCACGCAGCGCTGGATATCTGATTCGATTCTCATCATAATGCGAAAAGCAGCCGACTCCGAACGGGAGCGGCTGCTTTTTTGCGCCGTGGCGGCGCGAGAGCATTATGAGTTGACATTTGGGGAGCGGATGCGTATAATACGCTTTGCATTCTGAGGACGAATTGTTCGCTGGAAACAAGGAGTTAGAAGTAAGGTGTCAGGTGAAATTCCTGTTCATTTTACCTCTGACTCCTTTTTTGTTTTTTAGGAGGATTTTATATGGAAATGATAAACAAGCCGATCCGGCCGCTTTATTTCAAGTATCTGCTCGCGGCCTTCGGAAGCGCGCTGGTGGGCGCGGTGTACACGCTGGTGGACATGGCTGTCATCGGCCAGTATGCGGGCCCCACGGGAACGGCGGCCATTGCGCTGGTGCTGCCGGTGTGGTCGTTTATATGCAGTCTCGGCATTTTGACGGGCATTGGCGGCAGTGTGCTTTACAGCAATGCAAAGGGCGAAAGCGGCACGGAAAAGGCCAATGCCATGTTCTCCGCCGCGCTGATCGCCACGGCGGTGCTGGCGGTGGTGATATGGCTGCTCATGATCTTTTTTGACGAGCCGCTTCTGCGCTTCATGGGCTCCGACGGCGAGCTGCTGGACATTGGACTTGAATATCTGCGCCCGCTGAAAGCGGCGATCCCGGTGTTTATTTTCGGCCAGATGCTGGCGGCCTTTCTGCGCAACGACAACGATCCCGGTCTTGCCACCTTCGCGGTGGTGTTCACCTCGCTGGTAAATGTGGTCGGCGACTATGTTCTCACGTTTACCTTCGATATGGGCGTTTACGGCGCGGCGCTGGCAACGACTTTGAGCAATCTGCTCTCGGTCTGCATCATGCTGACGCACTTTTTCGGCCGGAAGAACACGCTGCGTCTTGTAAAGCCCGCGCGGCTGATCCGCACTTGCGGCAGGATCTTCGCCATCGGCTTTTCCGTGTTCTTTGTGGATCTGGCCATGGGCATCATGACCATGCTGTACAACAAGCGGATATTGCAGCTGCTCAGCAGCGATGCGCTGTCCGTTTTCGGGGCCATCGCCAGTTTGACAACGGTCGTGCAGTGCTGCTCCTACAGCATCGGCCAGGCGGCCCAGCCCATCCTGTCGGCAAACTTCGGCGCCAGGAGGATGAGCCGCGTGCGGCGGGTGCTGAAATACGGCATTGTGACATCGGTGCTGTTCGGCGCGTTCTGGACGGTCGTGACCATGGCGCTGCCCGGCACCATCATCCGCCTTTTCATGGACGCCACGGACAGCGTGGTCGCCATCGCACCCGCCATTTTGCGCAAATACGGCATCGGCTATCTGTTTGCCCCGTTCACGCTGTTTGCCACTTACTATTTCCAAAGCATCCTGAAAGCGCGCACCGCGCTGGGCATCTCGCTTTCACGCGGCCTGATCGTGGGCGGCGCGATGCTCTACATCCTGCCGGCACTGTTCGGGCCGGACAGCCTTTGGTTTGCCATGCCGGTCGCGGAGATATCCGTGGCGCTGGTCACGGCGGTGCTCATGCATCGCTTTACGGCCCGGCTGGACGGCGCGCCCTGCGGATGAGCCGCGGCGGACTCGTCAGTCGAAATCGCGCCAGAAATCCTTTACGGCCTTTTCGTATCCGACCGGGTCGAGATAATAGCTCATGCCGTGGTCCGCGCCCGGAACGATCAGAAGACGCTTGTCGGATGCGCAGGCGGCATAGTTTTCGTAGGTCATTTCGACCGGGACAAAGTGGTCCTGCGTTCCGTGGACAAAAAGGACCGGGATGTTCGTTTCGCGCAGGGCGTCAACGGTGGAGCAGTCGGCCAGCCCGACCATGTTTTTCTTCCGGAACAGGCTGTCGGCAAAAATGCTCCGTATGCCGTAGGTAATGTGCAGATTGTCGTTTGCGATGTGCTTCCAGATCGCCGAGGGCGAGGTGTAGCCGCAGTCGGCGATGATGCCGTGAACGTTGGACGGCAGCGGCAGTCCGGAGGCCATCAAAACGGTGCTTGCGCCCATGGAAACGCCGCAAAGATAGATCGGTATCCCGCTTCCGCAGCGCTCGGTCACCCATTGCACCCAGTCGAGAACATCGTAGCGCTCCGTCACGCCGAAGCCGATGCATTCGCCGCCGCTGCCGTTTTGGCCGCGCTGCTCCGGAAGAAGAACGCTGCAGTCGGTCCTGCGCCAAAAGTCCATGACGGTGCCGAAGTCCTTGTGCCAGGAGGCGCGCCAGCCGTGCATGGCGATCACAATGCGCTTGGGCTGCCTGCTCGCGAACCAGTGGCCAAGAAGTGCCTCGCCGTCGTGGGCGGTGATGGTGACGGGCTCGTTTTCGGCGTTTTCCAGCCGTTCCGACGCTTCCTGAAGCTGCTGAATAAAGGTCTGGTCGATCTTCTTGGAACCGGCGATCTTTTGGCTTGCCTGCTTTAAAAGACGGGGTTCCTCGCGGTCGAGCGCGATTTTTACGAGATATCTGGTCGTGGCGTAAGACGCGGCGGCCGCGGTCAGTCCGCATACAGCGGCAGTGCGGGCCAGTGCTTTGCGGTTGGTTCGGTCCATGTTGCTTCCTCCTTGCGGTGTCCGCCTCTGCGGCGGCGCTTTCCAGTGTATCGGGAGGGGGCGGAAGGAACAATGGACACATCCTGCCCGTGTGTATCGTTTTTGGGCATCGCACAAAAAGTGTGAAAAAACCGCGACCGGTATCCCATGCCGCAAGACATACATCATTGAAAAAAGACGATTGCCTTCGCAATCGTCTTTTTTCTGGTACGAGTGGCGATACAGGATTTAAATGCGGGAAAAGGAAGAAAAACTCGGGCGGCGTCGGCACAAGCTGCGCTCAACCGCTTCGGCG
>CAYROZ010000074.1:0-9882 GCA_964426125.1 uncultured Oscillospiraceae bacterium | reverse complement strand
GCGAGTATTCCTACCTGTGCGCGGAAAGCGATACGAACGGTCTGAACGTCCTCACACGCTCTTATCAGGCCAAGGGCGGCATCGTGCGCCGCAGCGAGGAGACAGACGGCGCACAGCGCGCTTATTTCACGGCGGCTCCCCTTCTGCTGATCGCCGCCGTTATTTTGGCTGTTTTGTCCACGATCGGCCAGAAGTGGCTATTTGTCTTCCACAATCTGTCCGCCTATTTTGCCATCTGTGCCAACATCGCCGGCTTTTTGTGTTTTGCCCTTCCCTACCACACCGCCTCCCTGCGTCTGCGCAACATCGGCGCGGCGCTGGCCGGCTGGGCCGGCTGCGAGGAGATCGGCCGCTCGCACCGCTTCATCGTTAAGGACAGCGACCTGTTCCAGCCCAACCAGATCCGCATCGCTCATGTGGAATTCCCTGACAACACGATCGTGGAAAAGGTCATCTCCTACACCGTCAGCGTTCTGGAGGCCTCCGGCAGCAGCATCGCCTCCGTTTTCACCCACATGATGGAAAGCTACAACTGCCCCATGCTGACCGTTGCCAGCTTCAAATGCGAGGAGGGCGGCTTCACCGCCACCATCCACAACGAAAGCGTCGTGGTCGGCTCGCAGGGCTTCATGCATCTCAAGCACGTTCACGTGCCGCACAACATCAACACGGAAAACGCCGTGTGCATCGGCATTTCCGGCGAGCTTGCCGGCGTTTTTAATCTGGAATACTCCCCCGCAAAAAGCAAAAAGAACGCCATGGAGCTGTTCCAGCGCGGACGCACACAGCCGATGTTTGCCATCCGCGACTTCAACATCACGCCTTTGATGATCCGGGATATGTTCGACATTCCCGTCAACAACTTCATCTTCCCCTCCTTCCGCGAGCGCTATCGCCTGACCTCCCAGTTTGACAGCAAGGACACCCCGCCGGCCGTCATTCTGCGCCGCCGCGACCTGTTCCTTGTGGCGCAGTCCGTGGCGCAGATCCGCAAGCTGTATACGGCCTGCCGGCTGAACACGCTCATCTCCATCGGCACCACGCTGCTGGCCATGCTCATCGTGTTTTTGACCATTCATGGCGGAAATATGGCCGCCGTGACCGCGGGCGGAATGCTGCTGTATTCCGTTTTGTCCGCCCTGCCGCTGGCCGGTCTTGCCATTTGGGCACTATTCTAAAAATTTTATTGCCAACAGCCATTTTATAGTGTATAATTTATATTTGCGTGAGCCTTTTTGTTAAGTTTTTAATTTAATAACCATATAAGCAGAAGGAGAAGACCCTATGACTTACGAACTGAAAAACATCCGTAACGTCTGCCTGCTGGGACACGGCGGCAACGGCAAGACCTCTCTTGTCGAAAACATCCTGTCTCTGACGGGCAAAACCGATCGTCAGGGCAAGGTCGTGGACGGCAACACCGTTTCCGACTTTGACGCCGAGGAGATCCGCCGCCACATTTCCATTTCCGCCACCACGGTGAACACGGAATGGAACGACACCAAGATCAACATCATCGACACGCCGGGATTCTTTGATTTCGCCGGCGAAGTGAAGCAGGCTCTGCGCGTGGCCGACATCGGCGTGATCGTCGTGGCCGCGAAGGAAGGCTGCAACGTGGGCGCTGAGAAGAGCTGGCGCTATCTCAACGAGTCCAATCTGCCCCGCGCCATCTACATCTCCAAGCTCGACGAAGAAAACGCCGACTTCGACACCACGCTGGACGCGCTGCGTGCCACGCTGGGCAACAGCGTCTGCGCCATGAACATGCCCATCAAGGATGGCGACAAGTACATCGGCGTCGTGGATGTCATCACCAAGAAGGCCTATAAGATGGACGGCGCCAAGCGCGTGGAGATCCCCGTGCCCGCCGAGCTGTCCGACCGTCTGGAAGAACTCTACACCGAGCTGGCTGAGGCCGCGGCCGAGACCAGCGAAGAGCTGATGGACAAGTACTTTGAGGAAATGACCCTCTCCCCCGAGGAGATCTCCGGCGCTCTGGTCGAGGCCGTTACCGACCGCAGCCTCTGCCCGGTTTACTGCGGCAGCGCCTTCACCGGCCTTGGCACCCGCATCCTGCTTGACGCCATCGTGTCCGTGTTCCCGCGTCCGCGCGAGGGCGGCGAGAAGCTCAACGCCGACGGCCCCACCAAGCTGTTCTTCTACAAGACCATCTCCGACCAGTTCGGCAAGTTCTCTCTGTTCAAAGTCATCTCCGGCAAGGTCTCGGGCGACATGAGCCTGGTCAATGCCCGCACCGGCAACAGCGAGAAGATGGGCCACATCTACACCATGCAGGGCAAGAAGAGCACCGAGGTGCCCGTTCTCAGCTGCGGCGATCTGGGCGCTGTGTCCAAGCTGACGGACACCAAGACCGGCGACACCCTGTGCGCGGCCGGTTCCGTGGAAGCGCTGCCCGGCATCAAGTTCGACGTTCCCTGCTACCAGATGGCCATCGCGCCCAAGACCAAGGGCCAGGACGACAAGGTTGCTCAGGGCCTCGCCCGTCTGGCTGAGGAAGACCCCTCCTTCTCCGTGGTCCTCAACGCCGAGACCCATCAGCAGGTCGTTTCCGGCGCCGGCGATATGCACATTGACGTTCTGTGCTCCAAGCTGAAAAACAAGTTCGGCGTGGAAGTTGAGCTCAAGCCCGCCCGCGTGGCTTACCGCGAGAAGATCCGCAAGACGCTCGACGCCCACGGCCGTCATAAGAAGCAGTCCGGCGGCCACGGCCAGTTCGGCGACGTGAAGATCCGCTTCGAGCCGCAGGACGAGCAGGAAGATATGATCTTCGCCGAGGAAGTGTTCGGCGGCAGCGTGCCGAAGAACTTCTTCCCCGCCGTGGAAAAGGGTCTGCGCGACAGCTGCACCAAGGGCGTGCTGGCCGGTTACCCCATGGTGTACCTCAAGGCCGTTCTGTACGACGGCAGCTACCACCCCGTCGACTCCTCCGAAATGGCGTTCAAGACCGCTGCCGGTCTTGCCTACAAGGAGCTCATCAACGCCAACCCCGTCATCATGGAGCCCATCGGTCTGCTGAAGGTCACCATCCCCGATGCAAACCTCGGCGACATCATGTCCGACATCCCCTCCAAGCGCCGCGGCACGCTGCTCGGCATGAGCGCTTCGGACGGTATGCAGGTCGTGGAGGCGGAGGTCCCCATGGCGGAAATGACCACCTACGCCATCGATCTGCGCAGCATGACGCAGGGCCGCGGCTCGTTCACCCTCGACTTCATCCGCTACGACGAAGTCCCCGGCAACGTGCAGCAGAAGATCATCGAGGAAGCCAAGGCGCAGGCCGAGGCCGAATAAACCAAGCTCACACCAAAGGGGAAGCCTCCGCTTCCCCTTTTTCCATCGGAGGGATAAACTATGGCTCCACAAGACAAAAACCGCTTTTATCTGCTATGGACAGTGGCCATCTTCCTTTGCACGGCGGCGGCTGTGTTTCTGCTGCTTCGCGCAAGCTTTACCGACCCAAAGGAAAACGACACCACGCCCCCTTCCTACGGGCAGACGGAAACCTTCGACCGCTAAGGAAACATAGACAAAATTTATCCTTTTCCGCTTAAAAGAAAACACGGCATAGTCGATCGCTCGACTATGCCGTATTTTTTATGCTTTCTAAATTCAGAAGTCCGCTTCTCCGGACGCCGCATCCAGCTCATAGATCAGCGTGAGCGCAGCGCCGTTGACGGTGTAGACCGCCGTGACCGCCTCGTCCGTCGTCGTCACGTCCGCGTATTCCGCATTGCGGACGATCGCCTGGCCGTTCACGACATCCAGACCGGTCTCCACGCCGTTGAGCGTGATGACGCCGTTGTTGCGCAGATCCGTGGAGTAGTTCATGCCCATGCGGCCCTGAACCTCCGTGGTACCGTCCTCGTAGGTCGTGATGGCCACGGTGTCCGTGACGACCTGAACGAGATCGACCGCCGAATGGCCGTCGGTATTGATCTCCAGTGTCGTGCCTTCGGTGTGGACGTCCTGATTGGGCCAGTCACGCGCGCCCGCCACGAACACATCTCCAGCGGGGAAATCGGTGTTTTCCAGATTGAGCTGCAGCCATGCGTTCGTTCCCCATTCGTCGCCGGAGACCTTGATCACATAGCCGTCGCCGCCGGCGGTCTGGATCGTGCTGTCCACGAAGCGCACGACCGCGTGCTCTTCCTTCTGAACGGTCAGGAAGGTCGTCGAACGGCAGTTGAAGAAGCTGTTCACGCCGCAGACATAGTCGCAGTCGGAGCGCATGGAGGTGTTGTTCTGCATGACCCAGGAGCCCTTTGTGTCAATGTAGCTGTTCTGGTAATAGGCCTGGCCCTGGCCGTTGGTTTCAAAGCTCGAACCGCCGTAAACATAGGAGTTGACGGCCATGTAGCTCGTGGACTCATCGATCACAAAGCCATTGCCGCGGCTCTGGTTGGAAATGGAGTTGTAGAAGATGACCTTGCCGCCGAAGAAGTCGGTGGAGAAGGTTCGGCCGCCGCCGGTCAGCGTGGAGTTGTTATAAATAAGCGTGCCGTCATAGCAGGTGTTGGACGGATGCTGTCCGGCGGAGTAGAACTGGCCGTTCTCGGCATAGATAGTACTGCCGGTGCCGGTGAACAGGCAGCCGCCCATCGAGCCGTTGGAAGCGCCGGTCGTGTTCAGCTCGCCGGTCGTGTTGATGATCTTCACCGTTGTGCCCTCGTCCACGGCGAGCAGCCCCGCGCCGTAACCGAAGCGGTAATCGCGATCGAGCAGCGGATCCGAGGGGTTGGAGCCGGAGGAAACGATGCGCGAGTCCACCAGCGTAACGGTCGCGCCATCCTGCACGATCAGGGCGCTGGCGTTGGCAATGCCGTCGTTGTCATACACTTCGTTGCGAACGATCGCATTTTCACGAAGAATGTCCGCCTTTTCCGCCGTCAAGGTCGCACTCTCCGCCACGCCCAGCGCGTCGATCTCCGCGCTGGACTCCTCATAGCCGTCCAGCTCACCGGCCTCCCCGGCCGCCTGGACCGCCGCGAGGAAATCCGCGTCGAGCTGCGTGCGGATCGCATTGATCTTCTCGCCGTTATAGTCGGCAAGACCGACCGCCAGAAGCTTTACCGCCTCCAGCTTGCTCACTTCCATGCTCAGATCCGGGAAGGCAGCACTGTCAAAGCGGCCAAGCGCCTCCATCGCCGCCACCTTGCCCGCGGCGCCGCTGCCGTCGTATTCCGCCTTCAGCGCGTCGCTCAGGGCCAGGCCGGCCTCACTGCGGCTGGCATAGGGCGTTGTGATGGAGTTGTACATCAAAACCACCATGTCCTGCACGGTCATGGCCCGGAAGCTGTCAAACTCATCGTAGTGGTCCAGAATGTCCACCAGTGCATAGGCCGTGTTCGCACCGGACGAGCCGGAGAACCAGCGGGCCATGCCAACATCGGAGAACATTCCGAAGCCGCCGGAGCCTTCAAAGCAGAAGAAGCGGTAAATGTAGTGCGCCGCGTCGAGGCGCGCATAGGGAATGTCCGAGCCGAACACGTGCAGCCCGGTTCCGCCGTTCGTGCCGCCCGTTGTGAGATACCAGTTCACCACATCGGCATCCGCCGCGCCGACATCGGCAAAATCCGCCGCCTCAAACAGACCGTATGCACCGCCAAGACGAACGTTGTTTTCATCGGGCACCATGGCATAGGAGCTGAGCGGCAGAGTGAAGCTGTCTGTGAAGCCGTCGCCCGCCTCGCTGGATCCGAGATCAAAGGTGATGCTGTGGTCCGCATCGACCGCCGCTGCATTTTCCGCCGTGACGATATACACCGGCGACGCGTCATCGCCGTCGATGGCGATGTAGTACACGGTGTTTTCGGTCAGCTCCGCCGCCGGAAGCGACAAAAGCAGATCGGTCGTGCCGTCGAGGGCGGAAAGCTCCGCCTGCACCGCGGATTTCTCCTCGTTCTGCCACGCATCGTAGCCGTCATACACGGTCACGCGGTCCGATGCGTCGTAGAAGCCCAGGCCATCGTAGCCGCTGTCCGTCCATTGCTGTCTGCCCTTGACAACAAACTCCGCCGTGCGCTGCCCTTCCTCCAGCACACAGACAGCGGACTGGAATACCGGCGCCGGTTCCGGCGCGGCGCCGCTTGCCTCTCCCGACGAGGCAAACGCCGTGCCCGACAGACACAGCATCGCCAGAACAAGCAGAATCGTCATCGCTTTCTTCATGGTAGTTCTCTCCCCTTTCTAAGATTGATAATAGTTTATCATGTCTGCATCCCTGTTTCAACCAGAAAGTAGAAAAAAATCCCGCCGGCCAAAGGCCGACGGGATATCGTGCTTATGTAAGGATTTTAAATGATCGCGCTCGCGGGGAACAGGATCACAGCGAAGATGCCGGTGAAGATGATCGAGAGGATCATACGCTCCAGCCAGATGATGAGCAGGTGGCTGAACTTCACGGGAACCTCGGTGCCCATGCAGCAGGGCACGAAGCTGGCGAGGAACACGATGGACGTGACAGGCAGCACGGCCAGCATGAAGCGCAGACGCAGGCTCCAGGTGCCGGTGGCAACCAGCAGAGCAGGCACGGTGACCTCGACCAGGGAGATCATGGAGCCGGTGCAGGCGGTGGTCAGTTCCGCGCCGGTGAAGCCGAAGATGCGGAAGAACGGCCAGAAGATGTAGCCCAGCCAGCCCACGATCGGGGTGAAGATGTAAAGCACAACGCCGAAGGTGCCCCAGAAGGACGTGCCGGAGGCGACGGTGCCCAGAACGCTGATGGTCTCTTTCATGACCACGCCGATGCGCTTGAAGATGCCGTCCTGCGCCTCGACCACGTCGAGAGCCTCGGTCAGAGCAGCCTTGGCCAGACCGGTGCGGATGATCTTCTCGGGGTTGGGGGTGGCGCCGGGATAGTAGTTATCGGGAACCTTGCGCAGCGGGTAGATGCGCACGCCCACCAGCGCGACCAGCAGCGTGATGAGGAAGGCGATCCAGAAGTAGGTGTTCCAGAGGCCCTGCTCGATCAGGCCGGTGTTGGTGGCCAGAGCCATCAGGAAGCCGACGGAAACGGTGGACAGGCTCGTGTCGATGCAGACGGACTCGCGCTCGGTCATACGGCCGGTCTTGTACTGCTCGTTGACGGCGATGTGGCCGGCGGAGAAGTTGCCGAGGAAAGCCGTGACCATGATGATGGCGGCGCGGCCGGGCAGCTTGAACACGGGACGCATGATCAGACGAACGAACACGCCCACGAAGTCGACCAGACCGTAGTCGCAAAGGAACGGCAGCACCAGAGAGGCGCACGGAATGGAGATGCAGATGGTGACCAGGATCTTGTCCATCACGAAGTTGGCGATGCTGGTGCCAAGGGTCTCCGTGTCGTTAAACAGCCAGCCCATGAAGGCAACGTTGTTGCCGATGCAGTTGTTGAAGTAGAGGTTGATGACAACAAGGGTCAGAACCACGAAGCCAACGATCTTCAGAACAGCGAAGAACGCATTGACCTTGGTGGTCTTCCACGCCTTTTCCGGACGGATCCAGAACAGGTCGGCCACGGCGTAAGCGCCGATGCACCACACCACGAAGGGCATGGCCTTGAAGTTACCGGTGTAAAGCGCGGCCTTGATGAAGTTGGTCAGGTGCGAGCAAAGGACGTTGGACGAGCCTTTCACAACGCCCCATTCCCAACCACCGATGACGATCTGGTATTCGGGAATGTAGATGTTGATGAAAAACGCGAACACACCGAATGCGGAAAACAGGATGAATTTGAGCCAGGTAGCGGCGGAGTATTTCTTAAAACCGCCGTTGTCGCCGATTTTGGCGCAGCTCTTTTCATCCATTTCCAGAGTTTTCTCTTCCATGGATAAGCCTCCCAATATAAAATTCAAGCACGTTGCTATTATCCCATAGTTCGACGGCGGTGTCAATAAGTTTTATTAGCTAACTAACTTTTTTTGTCCCCTTTGCATACTCTGTAACGGAGGCTTTTTTATATGGACGAAATTTTCAGGCAGACCATGGATGACTTCGCCTCGGTGTGGCAGCGCGTGGGCGGAATGCCCTCCCCGGCCGCACCGGACGCGGACGGGACGGAATTTTTGCGGCGCTTTCTTCGCGAGGCGTACTGCGACGCGCTGTATTACACGTCGCTTTCGCGTATGTTCCCCGCCAGCGGCCGGAACACGCTGCTGGGGCACGCGCAGGAGGCCAAAACGTGCTGCCGCACTTTGCGCGCGGAGTATTTCATCCGCACCGGCGAGACGATCGCGCCGAAGGAGAACTGCCCGCTCGTGGGCGGAAAGCTCGCATCGCTGCGCTCGGTCATGCTGCGCGAGAGCGAGCAGGCCAAAGCGCTTCGTCAGGCAGCGCAGGCCGTTTCGGACGAAGCGCTGTGCACGCTTTTCCTCCGCTTGGCGGAGGATGCCGACCGCCGCGCGCAGACCGACCGCGCCCTGCTGCTCGACTGCTTTTGAGCGCAAAAGCTCCCCCGGACGCGTTTGCATCCGAGGGAGCCGAAGCTTATTCTATGGGGCCGCCGATGTGCAGCTCCCGCCGCCATTCGGGGGCCGCGCCATCGTCGCCCCAATACTCATCGATCGAAGCAACAAGGCCGCCCGACAGGCGGATAAAGGACACCACATGAAACGAAAGCGCATTCGAGTATACCTGCGCTACCGTGATGCACTCCGTTCCCTGCCGCACCACGCGCTGCACCTGCCCGGCCCAGTCGCCGGGGTATTCGCAGTTGGCGCGAATGAATTCGTCCACCGTGAAATGCTCGTTGGTGTTGTGCCAGTTCACATGGGCATCGGGGCAAAAATACGCGCGCATCGCGTCCGCATCCTGCCGCAAAACGGCGTCCCAATAGGCATGAACATCAAAATCCATGGCCTCACACGCCCTTTCGGCTGCATAGATCGTACAGGCAGCAGCGCGCGCACGCGGGGCTTCGCGCCGTACACACCGCGCGGCCATGCAGCACCATGCGGTGGCAGAAGTCGTTGGATTTCTCCGGCGGCAGCAGCGCGCGCAGCCTGGTTTCGATCTTCGCGGGCTCCTTGAGTCCATCCACCAGCCCGATGCGGTTGGTCAGGCGGATGCAGTGGGTATCCACCACCACACTGCCGGGGATGTTGTACACATCGCCCAGGATCAAATTCGCGCTTTTGCGTCCCACGCCCGGCAGGGCGAGAAGATCGTCCATATTATCCGGCACGCGGCCATCAAAGCGCGTGACGAGCATTTCCGCCGCGGCGACGATGTCGCGGGCCTTGCCGTGGTAAAAGCCGCAGGATTTTATGTAGGGCTCCACCTGTTCCGGCGTAGCCTGGGCCATGGCCTGCGCCGTGGGAAAGGCCGCAAACAGCGCCGGCGTTACCAGATTCACACGCGCGTCCGTGCACTGCGCGGCCAGACGCACCGAAACAAGAAGCTGCCACGCCTCGTCATAATTCAGCGAGCACTCCGCCAGCGGGTATTCCCGCTCGAGCCGCTCTATGATCTCAAGTGTCTGTTTTTTCGTTTTCATGCTTCAAGCATAACACGGGCGGTTGCAAAATGGAAGCAGATTCTTTATAATATGAGGCAGCACACAATTCATCGGAGGTGAACGCGGTGTATCAGCCCCTGGCGGACGAGCTTCGGCCGCAAACGCTCGACGAGGTCGTCGGGCAGTCTCATATTCTCGGCCCGAACGGAATGCTGCGGCGCATCGCGCAGTCCGGCAAGATCCCAAACATGATCTTCTATGGCCCCTCCGGCACCGGCAAGACCACCGTGGCCCGCATCATCGCCGCACAGACCAACCGCACCCTGCGCCGTTTAAACGCCACAACGGCGGGGCTGAGCGACATCAAGGCCATCATCGATGAACTCGACACCTTCCTCACCCCCGGCGGCGTGCTGTTGTCT
>CAYROZ010000073.1:0-9911 GCA_964426125.1 uncultured Oscillospiraceae bacterium | reverse complement strand
GATGCTCATTTCGTGTTATTTGGCTAACACTGTTTTATGAACACCTGCCATTTGCCGGCGGGTTTGATTATTTTCCCTGTGGCTGCAAAATGGCTGCATTTGAAGGGCTTTTAGAAAGCTTGCTTTCATTGACTCTTTCTTGAAACATCGTTATACTGTTTTTGGGGCGCTGTGAGCAATGGATTGGACAGAAGCATTGCAGAAGTAAAGGAACAAAGCTGGGATTGTAAAAAATGATGAACTTACCACCACAAGTCAATACTGCGCTGGAGCTTCTGGAGGGCGCCGGCTATGAGGCGTTTCTTGTGGGCGGCGCTGTGCGCGACTATGTTCGGGACGGCAGCCCTGCGAAAGACTGGGACATCACTACCAACGCGCTTCCGGAGCAGGTGAAGCAGGTCTTCTTCGATTACCATTTGATCGAGACCGGTTTGAAGCATGGTACAGTCACGGTCATGATCGACCATGAGCCGCTGGAGATCACCACATACCGCATCGATGGCGATTACACCGATCACCGCCATCCGGATGCCGTCCACTTCACACGCAGCTTGCAGGAGGATATGGAGCGAAGGGATTTCACCATGAACGCCCTTGCCTATAACCCACGGCTCGGCGTGGTGGATCTCGTTGGCGGAAAAGCGGACATCGAAAACGGGATCATCCGCTGCGTGGGGCAGCCGGACCGCCGATTTCAGGAGGACGGTCTGCGCATTTTGCGGGGCCTGCGCTTTGCATCCGTTTATGGGATGCGTATGGAAGCGGCCACTGCGGCGGCCATCCACCGGAATGAGGACTTGCTGCAAAACATTGCGGCGGAGCGGATCCAGGCGGAACTGACAAAGCTCCTGTGCGGAAAGGGGGCTGGGGCGATCCTGCGGGATTATGCGGACGTGATCGCCGTTTCCATCCCGGAGCTTGCGCCGCTGTTTGGCTTTGAGCAGCACAATCCGCACCACGATAAGGATGTATGGGAGCATACGATCGCCGTTGTGGACAGCATCCGTCCCGAGCCGGTGCTGCGCTGGGCAGCGCTGCTTCACGATGCAGGCAAGCCTTCGTGCTTTGCGATGGGCGACGATGGTCTCGGCCACTTCTATGGTCATGCAGCGCAGAGCACCTCCATTGCGGACTCGATTTTGAGCAGACTTCGGTTCGATCATGCCAGCCGAGAGAGGATCGTGCGTCTGGTTCGCTATCATGATATGCCCATCACAGCGGATCGAAAGCAGATCAAACGGCTTTTGAGCAAGCACGGCGAGGAGGCAGCCCGGCAGCTCATCGCACTGCACAGGGCGGATGCCTGCGGGCAATCGGCGCTCTGCGCGTCCAGGCTTGCCATGTTCGATGAGGCCGCTGGCCTTATCGACGAGCTTCTTGCGGAGGAGAGCTGCTTCTCGCTGAAAGATTTATCGATCAAGGGCGACGATGTTATGGCGCTCGGCTTCCGCGGCAAGGAGGTTGGCAAGGCCCTTCAGGCCTGTCTGGATGCCGTGCTGGATGAGCGGGTCCATAATGATCGAGATGAACTTCTGGCTTTTTTGAAAGGAATATGATCCAGGCGGCCATGCCACAGCGGTATGGCCGTTTTCGCTGTTCGGACGGTTTATTTTTATCCTCTTGACAATAGTAGTCTTCGATCGGGAGGAGGATAATGGAAGATTGTGCAACTAGAACAAAAATAAGGCGCTTAATCTGTGGAAGTTCTACTTAAAAACAGCGGAATACCTGGTTGCTCCTGATAAAAAATTATCTTATAATGAGGAATAGAGACGAACGCGCAATAAGTTGGATGCAAGGAATCAAACAATGAAATTTGGGAGGAAAACCAGATGCAGACCTATCTGAAAAATGGCTACATTGTGACCATGGGCGCGGACGAAACCGTCTACGATGGCGGCGGAGTGCTGGTGGAAGACGAAAACATAGTAGCTGTTGGCAAAATCGATCCCCAGATGGTAAAACCCGATGCGGAAATCATTGACCTGCAGGGCAAGTATGTGCTGCCCGGCTTCGTCAATACCCACGTGCACACCTCTCAGCAGATCTCCCGCGGCGTTGGCGACGATGTGGACTTCATCACCTGGCTGCACAAGAGAATGTGGCCCTATGAGTCCAACATGACCGAAGAAGACTCGTATGTTTCCACTCTGATGACCTGTCTGGAGCTGATCCGCAGCGGCGTTACCTCCTTTGCGGAGCCCGGCGGCCAGTTCGTGTCCGGCATGGCCAGAGCCACGGCTGAGTCCGGTCTGCGCGGCAAACTTGCAAAATCCGTTATGGACTGCGGCGATGGTCTCCCGGCCGTGTGGCAGAAGACGACGCAGCAGGAGCTGGACGAGCAGGTTGCGGATCTGGAACGCTTCCACAACACGGCGGACGGCCGTGTGCAGGTTTGGTTCGGCCTGCGTACCATCTTCAATAATACCGATGAGCTGATCGTCAAAACCAAGGAGCTGGCGGACAAGTACGGCGTCGGCATCCATATGCACGTGGCGGAGGCGAAAAGCGAGCAGGAATACACCTATGCCAAGTTCGGCGAGGGCACTGTGAAGCATCTGGAAAATCTGGGCGTGCTGGACAAGAATCTGCTGGCGGTCCACACCGTTTATCTGACGGATGAGGAGCTGGAGCTGTTCAAAAAGCGCGATGTCAAGGTGTCCCACAACCCCGCGTCGGCCATGCGCGTGCTGGGCTTTGCCCGCATCCCCGAAATGCTGAACATGGGCATCATGCCCTCCATCGGCACCGACGGCGCTTCCTCCTCCAACCGCATGGACATGGTGGACGAAATGTGGCTGACGAGCCTGATCCACAAGGGCCGTATGCTCGACTCCACGGTGGTCCCCTCGCAGGATATTCTGCGAATGGCGACCAAATGGGGTGCCCGCGCGGTGCTGGACGATCATCTGTATGGTTCGCTGGAAGCCGGCAAAAAGGCGGACCTGATCATCATCGACCCCCATGGACCCTCCATGATGCCTGTTAACGATAAGATCGCGGCGCTGGTCACGGCCATGCACTCCAACAACGTCCAGTCCAGTATGTGCAATGGCAAGTGGCTGATGCGCGACCGCGTGATCCTCACGCTGGATGAAGAAGCGATTTTGAAGGAAGCCTGCGCCCGCGGCGCTGCCATCTATGACCGGGCCGGCATTAAGCTGCCCGACCGTTTCCCCGTTGTAAAGGTACAATAAAAGCAAGACCCTGAGCCCCCCGTTTTGGGGCAATACGATCGTCGACCCTTTATTTACAATAAATTAGGAGGAACATCATGACACGAGAACTTTTGGCAGTGGCCAAGGGCTTAAAGCCCGCCGACTTGGTGATCAACAACGGTAAGATCGTCAATGTCTACTCCGGCGAGATCTATGACGGCGGCGTTGCCGTCTGCGGTGATACCATCGCGGCTGTGGGCGATGTGGCTTACTGCATCGGCGACAACACCAAGGTGATCGACGCACAGGGAAACTACATCACGCCCGGTTTCCTGGACGGTCACATCCATCCCGAAAGCAGCTGTCTGTCCATCCGCTCCTTTGCGGAAGGTGTTCTGCAGCACGGTACCACCGGCATCATGACCGACCTGCATGAGATCGGCGTCGTTTCCGGACTGGAAGGCATCGAGGCCGTCCTGAAGGAAGCGGAGGACACCGATCTGGCGGTTTACTTCATCGTTCCTTCCCATGTTCCCTTCGCCCCGGATCTGGAGACCTCCGGCGGCAAATTTGACCCCGCGATCATCCGCAAGGCCCTGCAGCGCAAGGATGCAGTCGGCCTGAGCGAGTGCGTTGGACACTACATCCTTGCCGAGCACGAGGAGCTTCTGGAGTCCATGAGCGACACGCTGTCCATGCCCGGCAAGACCCTGCAGGGCCACCTGCCCGGCGTCTATGGCCCCAACATGGCCGCCTGCGCCGCTGCCGGTGTTAACACCTGCCACGAATCGTTCTGCGAACAGGATGTTTACGAGCGTCTGCGCAACGGCATCCATCTGCAGATGCGCGAGGGCTCTGCGGCCCGCAACATGTCGCTGGGCCTGCTGCAGGCTGTTATGAACAGCGGCGTGGACACGGCCAATGTGTCCATCGTCACCGACGACCTGCACACCTGCGATCTGAAGGACCGCGGCCATCTGGACGATGCTCTGCGCACCGCCTTTGGTCAGGGCCTGAGCTTCCTGAAGGGCATCCAGTTCGTTACCATCAATGCCGCCCGCGCGTTCCAGATGGAAACCCGCATCGGCTCTCTGACTCCCGGCCGCCGGGCGGACATCAACATTACCACCGGCGCCGAGGATTTCAAGGTCCTGTCTACCGTTGCCGGCGGCAAGCAGGTCATGGACAACGGCACGATGCTGGTCCACTACGAAAAGGCTGTCCACGATCCCTGCATCCTCAACACGGTCCACTTTGTCAATCCCATCACGCCCGACTCCTTCAAGATGAAGGCTCCCGAAGGGGCCAAGAAGGTCAAGGTCATGTGCATGGACACGCTGCCTTACATTCCCTTCACCTCCCGCCGCGATGTGGAGCTGAACGTTGTTGACGGCGTGATTCAGTGCGACACCGATCAGGACGTGCTGTATATCGCGCAGGTTGAGCGCCACGGCAAAAACGGCAACATCGGCAAGGCCTTCATGGGCGGCTTCCACATCAAGGGCGGCGCGCTGGCCTCCTCGGTCGGCCACGACAACCACAACATCATCGTCATGGGCGACAGCTTTGAGGATATGGCGCTGGCAGTCAACCGCTGCGCGGAACTGGGCGGCGGCCAGGTCATCGTTCGCGACGGCAAGGTGGCGGCGGAGATCGCGTTCCCCATCTGCGGTCTGATGAGTGACCTGAGTCTGGACGAGCTGGCCGAGCAGAAGAGAGCCATGAACCAGATCGCTTACGAAATGGGCACGCCCATCCAGATCCCCTTCATGTTCCTGTGCTTCATCTGCCTGGCGTGCATCGAGGCCTACGCCGTCACCGACAAGGGCTTCATCGACGTTGAGAAGAAGCAGATCATCGACCCCATTCTGGAAGTCATCGAGTAATCCTGTCAAGCGCTAATTCACGGATGCCCCTAAAAAACTACAGAAAGAGATTATAGTCCAATGCACAAAGATTTTTTCCGGCTTGGTGAGCGCGACACCAACATAAAGCGCGAGATCCTTGCAGGCGTTACCACCTTTGTTACCATGGCGTACGTACTCGCTCTGCAGCCCTCGGCTATCGTTGGTTTTGGCCCCGACGCCGGCATCACCGATATTAACGGAATCTTCATTTCCAAATCCGCGCTTTTAGTCATGTGTGCCCTGATTTCGGGCCTGGTCACCATTTTTATGGGCCTGTATGCCAATCTGCCTTTGGCTTTGTCCTGCGGCATGGGCACCAACTTCATGCTGGGTGCAATGGTCCAGTCCGGTGCGGTTTCCTTTGGCTGGGTCATGGCGCTGCTGCTTTGCTCCGGCGTGATCTTCATCCTGATCACTGTTTTCGGCGTTCGAAAAGTTGTGGTTGAAATGCTTCCGAAGAACATGAAGATCGCAACCGCCACGGCTGTCGGCTTCTTCGTGTCCTATCTGGGCTTTGATAACACCGGCTTTGCCCTGTTTGAGGGCGGCTCGCTGGCCTTGGGCGACTTCTCCCAGCCCACGGTCCAGCTGGCTTTGATCACGCTGGCCATCACGGCGGTTTTGACGGCGTACAAGGTTCGCGGAGCGATCCTGATCGGCATACTGGCGGGTACCGTGGTCGGCATTCCTATGGGTGTTACGGTGTGGCCCGGCTCTCTGGTGGCAATGCCCGATATGTCGGAGATCGGCAATCTGTTCCTGAGCTATGACTTCAAGGCGATCCTGGCCAATATCCCGAGCGCGCTGGTCATGATCTTCGTGCTGTTTACCGGCGACTTTTTCGCCACCTTCTCTGCGCTGACGGCGGTCAGCGTGCAGACCGGCTGGATCGACGAGGACGGCAATCTGCCTCACATCGAAAAGCCCTTCCTGGTCGATGCGATCGGCACGGTGGTCGGCTCTGCCACCGGCAACACCACCATCACCACCTTTATCGAGTCCACCATCGGCGTGGAGGCCGGCGGACGCACCGGTGTCGCCGCTCTGGTGACCGGCGTTTTGTTCCTGCTGTGCATCTTCCTGAGCCCCCTGTTCCTGATGATCCCCACCTGCGTTACCGGTGTGGCGCTGATCTTTGTGGGCTTCTCCATGATGTCCACCTTCACGTCCATCGATTTTTCGGATTTCAAGAACGCCTTTGGCGCGCTGGTTCTGATCATCTTCACCACCTTTACCGGCGACATCGCGGCCGGCATCTGCCTGGGCATTCTGGCGGATGTGTTCATCAAGGTGTGCACCGGCAGGGCGAAGGAAGTCCACTGGGTCATGTATATCCTTTGCATCCCTCTGATCCTGTACTTCATCGTCTGATCCTAAAAAAATGCCCGGAGCGGGAATTCCCGCTCCGGGTTTTTGATTTTTCCGGTGCATCCACACACGCGGCGGAAGGGGAGCGCGGAACGCTCTGCCTTCGGTGAGAACGTGCCGCCGGTATAATCATGGGGTTATAACCGCACGGCGATATCGATATTTCCGCTTTCGGGCCGCGGGTGATAGCATATTCATAGACGAAATACAGAGCAGGGAGGTCAATGAATATGCCTGAACGTTTGGATGGAAAAACGGCGATCGTCACGGGGGCCAGCTCCGGCATCGGCGCGGAAACGGCAAAGCTCTTTGCGCAAAACGGCGCGTCGGTCGTGCTGGTGGCCCGCGATGAGAAAAAGCTCTCCGCATCGCTGGCGGAGATCCGCTCGCTTGGCGCGGCGGCCATCGCCGTGAGCGCGGATGTGGGCGTGTGGGAGGACTGTGAGCGCGTGGTCCAGGAGACCGTGCGGCAGTTCGGCCGCCTGGACATTCTGGTGAACAACGCCGGCATGGCGGATAAACACCGCCCGATCACCAGAACGGACAACGACTGGTGGCACGAGGTATGCCGCGTCAATCAGGACTCCATTTTTTATATGTGCCGCGCGGCGCTGCCGCATATGGAAAAGCAGGGCGGCTCGATCGTGAATGTGTCGTCCGTCGGCGGTGTGTTCGGCAGCAGCGGGGTATCCTACTCGGCGTCGAAAAGCGCTGTGCTCGGCATGACGAAAAACATCGCCATCCAGTATGCGGGCAAGGGCATCCGCTGCAACGCCATCTGTCCCGGCCCCACGCCCACGGCGCTGAACACGCCGGAGCAGCTTGCCACCTTTGATACCGCCTTTGCCGATGTGTGCAATGCCCACATGGATATGTCCCTGCCGCAGGCCAGCGCCCGCGATCAGGCGGAGGCGATCTATTTCTTTGCCTCCGGGGCTTCGCGCTCTGTGACCGGACAGGTCATGATCGTGGACAACGGCATGACGCTGTGAAAGACCCGGTCAGGGGTAAAGCTGCCGGAACAGCTCCTGTGTGTTTCGGTCCTCCTGCTCAAAATGCTCGGTCAGATGGGCAAAAAACTCCAGCGCAGCCGGAGAGAGAAGATGGCCCCGCCGCCGCACAACGCTCATGAATATCGGCGGCACCGGCGCAGAAAAGCGCAGACAGCTCACAGGGCAGTCCGGATCGTCCGTCAGTATGCGCTGATAGGATGTGATCGGACAGATGGAAACAGCGCCGCGGGAAACGACCAGCGTGGTCTCCATTTGCAGGCTGTCGCACTCATAGCAGATGTTGGGCGCAAAGCCGCCGAAGCGGGGGAGACTGTGCAGAAAGGCCTCGTCGTCCCGGCTGTGGTCGCAGATGAATTTTTCCCCGGAAAGCTCTGATATTTTGATATACTTTTGTCCGGCCAGAGGGTGATCGTTTCGCAGCAGTGCGATGCGTTCACTCTCTGCGATCACATTGTGCTCCAGAAAGCTGTTGTCCAGCTCCCCGAAATAAAGGCCGAAGTCAACCTCCTCGGCCGAGACCAGCTCCGGCACCATGCGGTTGGGACAGTTCACCTGCTTGATGCTCAGCGGATTTTCGCTGTCCTCGGCGTAGGTGCGCGCCAGAAGGCGTCCGAGCAGGTCCGGCATCCCGGAGGCCACGCGGATGCTGTTGCTGCGGTCATCCGCGCCGGAATGCAGCGTTTCCACGGCGGCGGATATCTCGTTGAGCGCCGTTTGAATGTGCGTTAGAAACAAACGGCCCTCGGCCGTCAGGGTGATCTTTCCGCGCCGCCGCTCAAACAGCTTTACGCCAAGATCGGCCTCCAGCCGGGACATGCTGCCGCTCAGATTCGGCTGGGAGACGAATAGCGCCTGCGCGGCCTTGGTCATGTTTTCGTATTCGGCGATGGCGCGAAAGTATTGCAGCTGAAGAAGATCCATGGAAGTCAGCGGGGCTTGCGCGGTCCGCTCCCTTTCTGTTGAGAATACTATTTAATATACCACCGCGTGGCCTCGGTTTCAACCGGGCAAAGGCGACGGAGAAAGGCTCTGCCCGGCCGCCGGGGGAGCGGAAAGGGGAGCGGGGGGCCAAGACGGAAATCAAAATCGGCGCTTCGCTCAAACGCGGGGCGCTGGTTTTATGCGAAATGACGACAACGCGTGTGTGAAAACCTGCTTTTTTGGGCAGGATGGAAATGCGAATTTCGCTTGACATTACTGGACAAAAATGATAAAATTCTAGCTTGCGTGAACCTATATTTTTATGAGGAAAGGAGGAAAACCATGCCCACTTTTAACCAGCTCGTCCGTAAAGGAAGAAGCAAGGTCACCTACAAGTCCACTTCTCCGGCCATGCAGAAGGGTCTGAACACGCTGAAAAACCGTGAGACCGATCTGTCCAGCCCCCAGAAGCGCGGCGTCTGCACCGCTGTGCGTACCGCCACCCCCAAGAAGCCGAACTCCGCTCTGCGTAAGATCGCGCGTGTTCGTCTGACCAACGGCTACGAAGTCACCGCTTATATCCCCGGTGTCGGCCACAACCTGCAGGAGCACTCCGTCGTTATGATCCGCGGCGGTCGTGTCAAGGACCTTCCCGGTGTGCGTTACCACATCATCCGCGGTACCCTCGATACCCAGGGTGTCGACGGCCGTCGTCAGGCGCGCTCCAAGTACGGCGCCAAGCGCCCCAAGAAATAAGCATTATCCCCAACATTGCCCTGTTGGTTTTCTATAAAAACTCTCAGGGCGCAAACGGAAGTCGAAAGACACTTTCGAGTACCCGTGATCTCATTTCTAATGAAGGAGGGAAGTTAAGTGCCCAGAAGAGGTAACGTTCCCAAAAGGGAGATCCTGCCGGATCCCATCTATAAGAGCGTTCTGGTTACGAAACTGATCAACCAGATCATGCTCGACGGCAAAAAGGGCGTGGCTCAGAAGGTCGTTTACTCCGCTTTTGACATCATCAAGGAGAAGACCGGAAAAGACCCCCTGGATGCCTTCACCGAAGCACTCAACAACATCATGCCCAGCCTTGAGGTCAAGGCCCGCCGTGTCGGCGGTGCGACCTACCAGGTCCCCATCGAGGTTCGGGCGAACCGTCGTCAGACCCTGGGTCTGCGCTGGCTGGTGGGCTATGCCCGCAAGCGCGGCGAGAAGACCATGAAAGAGCGTCTGGCCGGCGAGATCATGGACGCCTGCAACAACACAGGCTCCGCCGTGAAAAAGCGCGAAGATACGCACAAGATGGCCGAGTCCAACAAGGCCTTTGCGCACTTCCGCTGGTAATCATCAGCAAAGGATTGAATTATCATGCCGAGAGAATATCCTCTTGAAAAAACCCGAAATATCGGCATCATGGCGCACATCGACGCGGGCAAGACCACGACGACCGAGCGCATCCTGTTCTACACCGGCGTCAACTACAAAATTGGCGAGACCCACGAGGGCACGGCCACCATGGACTGGATGGAGCAGGAGCAGGAGCG
>CAYROZ010000072.1:0-10057 GCA_964426125.1 uncultured Oscillospiraceae bacterium | reverse complement strand
CGATGAGCAGCACAGCGCGCTTCTCGGAGAGGATGTGCTTGACGGTCAGGTGGATATCGTCCGACCCTTCCTCGCTCTTCGGAGCGGTGTCCGCACCGTCGGGGGACAGACCGACTGCAGCAGGCGTATCGCGCAGGAAGAAGCGGGTGAGAACAGCGATGGCAACGAGAACGACGGCAACGCCGACGTAGAACAGACGATAGTCGCCATTCCAGTTGTTGGCGATGAGGTTGGTCATGCCGCCGACGCCGACGACGGAGAACAGGGGGGAGCCGAGGGTGACGATGCCGAGAACACGGCCGCGGTATTTGATGAACCAGCTGGCAGCAAGCTGGAAGCCGGCCATCTGGAAGCACATGCAGCAGCAGCGCAGAACGAAGCTGGACAGGCTGAACAGCAGGAAGTTGCCGACACCGCCGTTGATGGCAAGGCCGTTCGCCGCAACGATGCCCACGCAGCCAAGGGCGCAGAGCATGATGCAGGGGATGAGGGTCTTGCGCACGCCGTGCTTCATGAACAGGGTGCCGTAGACGAACGTGAGAACGATGCAGGCGAACTCACCGACGGTGCGTCCGATCTGGATCTGAGAAGCAGTCCAACCGGAGAACGACGTGATGATGTTGTAGTGGTCGTTCTGCAGGCCGGAGTACATGAACATGAATACGATGCCGAGAATGTTGAACGCAATGGCGTACTTGGCAAATTTTTTGTTCTTGAGCATTACGCTTTCCTCCTAAATTATTTAGTGCAGTGGGAAATTATTTCTTAGTTGAGGGGATCGGTGTGGACTTCGTCCGGTTTCTTTTTCCCGAAGGAAAGCATAAGGATGGCGCCGACAGCCACGATGACGATCACGAGGATCCAGCAGATGGAGCTCCAGTTGTAGCTGTTGGGGTCATAGTCGGGGTTGGCAGCTTCGGCCGCAGCGGCTTCGGGCTCAGCGGAGGCTTCGCCGGAGGCGGGCTCAGCAGAGGGTTCGCCGGAGGGCTCGCCGGAAGCGGCAGGCGCAGCGGGAGCAGCAACCGCGGCGTAGTCGTCCGCGCTGGCGGGAACAATGCCGCCGCACACGGAGCAGACCTTCGTGCCGTAGCTGATGATGGAGCCGTCCTGGCCGGTCACAGCGTCATTCTGGTAGACGTACTGATGCTCGGGGGAGGCAATGGCTTCCTGCGCATGGCAAACGGTGCATTCGTTCAGACCTTCGTGCGCGCAGGTCGCTTCCTGAACGGTCACGAAGCTGTGGCCAAACGCCGCGACCTCGCTGCCCTTCACAGCGTAGCTGTCGCCGCAGTTGGTGCACTTCGCCAGCGTGTAGCCGGCCGCCTCGCAGGTGGGAGCAACGGCGGTCTCGACATAGTTGTGGCCGAGAGCCGGCGTCACGACCGTGAGAACCGTTTCGCCGCAATCGAGGCAGACGTAGGTCTCCAGGCCGCCTTCTTCACAGGTGGCCGCCTGAACCTGCTTTTCCTGATGCGAGTGACTGCAGGTCACATCCGCGGCGGGTTCCGCGGAGGCGGCGAAAGCAGCCGTGCTGAGCAGCAGCATGCAGGCCAGAACGAAAACGAGTAGCTTTTTCATCTCTGATTCTCCTTTACAAATTAGAAATGCATTATGCTGGTAGGAATTTTAACACATATGATTCAAAGTAGCAAGATAAATTCGTGTTACATTTTGGTTACTTTATCTGGATTTGTCCAAAAAAGTCGCTTCCTGCTTCCTTTAAAGGCTCGCGGCCAGCCGCAGACTCAGCTCCATCATCTCCGTGAAGCTCGTTTGGCGGGCCTCGGCGTCGAGCGCTTCGCCCGTGACCACATGGTCGGACACCGTGCAGATGGCGAGCGCGCGCTTTCCGGCGCGGGCGGCGTTCATGTAAAGGGCGGCGGCTTCCATCTCGATGGCGAGAACGCCCATTTTGCCCCAGCGGGCGGAGGGCCATTCGCGCATTTCAAGATCGCTCATGTCGTTATAAAAGGTGTCGCTGGAAAGCAGATTGCCGACGTGATATGTAAGGCCCATCTCCTCGGCCAGCTTTACCGCGCCGGACAGCAGCGGCCAGCTCGCGATGGGGGCAAAGGCACCGGGCAGAGAGAAGCTGCTGGCGTAGTTTGAGTTGGTGCAGGCGCCCTGGCCGAACACGATGTCGCGCACGTGGATGTCCTTGCCGATGGCCCCGGCGGAGCCGACGCGCAGGATGTTCTCCACGCCGAAGACGTTGAACAGCTCGTGGCTGTAGATGCCGATGGAGGGCATACCCATGCCGCTGGCCATCACGCTCACGGGAACGCCGCGGTACAGGCCGGTGTAGCCCTGCACACCGCGCACGTTATTCACGAGCCGGGGGCTTTCCAGAAAGTTTTCCGCGATGAATTTCGATCGCAGCGGGTCGCCGGGCATGAGCACCGTGGGCGCAAAGTCGCCGGGACTGGCATTGATGTGTGGGGTCGGATAATCGGGCATAGGTCCACGCTCCTTTTCATGTTGCTATACTGTTATTGTAAGGCCCGGCTGCGCCTGTGTCAAATGGAAAACGAGGCCGTTTTTGAAAAAACAGCCTCGTTTGCTATACCTATTTTATTTATGGCTGGGCATATCCCAGGCGTGGTGGTCGGTGTGCAGCAGATGGTGCGATTTCTCGCTCAGGGGCTTGCCGAGATACTGGGCATACAGCCGCTGCACGTCCGGGTTTTCGTGGCTGAAGCGCAGGGCGGATTTTTTGTCCAGCCGCCAAAGCTCATCGCCGCGCTCGGCGGCAAGCTCCTTGCCGTCTTCAATGGGCTGACCGCCGCCGCCGGCGCAGCCGCCGGGACAGGCCATGACCTCCACAAAGTCGTATTCCGCCTCGCCGGCTCGGATGGCCTCCATCAGCTTGCGGGTGTTTGCCAGACCGCTCGTCACAGCCACGCGCACATCGCCCGCGCCGGGGATGGGGAACACGGCCTCCTTCCAGCCGTTCGTGCCGCGCACGGCGGTGAAGGCGTCGGGGTCGGGATTCTCGCCCGTTACGAGATAGTACGCCGAGCGCAGCGCCGCGTCCATCACGCCGCCGGTCGCGCCGAAGATCACGGCCGCGCCGGTGCCGCTGCCGAGCGGGGAGTCGAAGTCCTCCTCCGGCAGCATGGCCGGACGGATGCTCTTGGAGTGCAGCATGCGCGCAAACTCGCGCGTGGTGATGACCACGTCCACATCCGGGTCGCCGCAGCCGTCGTTCATGCTGGGCAGCTCGCACTCGGATTTTTTCGACGAGCACGGCATCACGGAAACGCAGAAGATGCGGTGCGGGTCCACGCCGATGCGCTGGGCGAAGTAGCTCTTGGCCACGGCGCCGAACATCTGCTGCGGGCTTTTCGCCGTGGACAGATTGTCCGTAAACTCCGGATACTGCCCCTTCAAAAAGCGCACCCAGCCGGGGCAGCAGGAGGTGAACATCGGCCAGGAGTATTCGTAGCGGTGCGTGAAGCGCTCCACGAACTCGCTGCCCTCCTCCATGATGGTCAGGTCTGCGGAGAAATTGGTGTCGAACACATAGTCAAAGCCCAGCTTGCGCAGCGCGGCGGCCATGCGGCGGGGGCTGGCAAACTCGCGGCTCACGCCAAAGCTCTCCGCCCACGCGGCACGCACGGCGGGCGCGACCTGCACGACCGTGATGGTGTTTTTATTGTCGATGGCCTCGAGCACGCGCTGGGTATCGTCGCGCGCCTGCAGCGCGCCCACGGGGCAGTGGGTGATGCACTGGCCGCAGTAGGTGCAGTCGGAATCGCGGATGGTGCGGTTGCCGGACACGTCCACGGTGGTGCGGCCGCCGGTGTTGGCCAGATCCCACACGCCAAGGCCCTGCACCTTGGTGCAGACCTGGATGCAGCGCATACATTTGATGCATTTCGACTCGTTTCGGATCAGCGGCGCGGTGCGGTCCCATTCGCTGACATCGTAGCGCGTTTTATACGGCTGGTCGAGGATGTTGAGACTGTTGGCCATGCTTTGCAGCGAGCAGTTGCCGCTGCGCGGGCAGGTGGGGCACTGGCAGTCGTGCTGGCTGAGAATGAGCTGAAGATTGGTGCGGCGGGTGCGGCGGGCGCGCGTGGAGTCGGTGTGGACGATCATGCCGTCGGACACCTGTGTGTTGCACGCGGCCATCAGCCGGTCGTAGCCCTCCACCTCCACCACGCACACGCGGCAGGCGCCGATCTCGTTGAGCTCCTTGAGATAGCACAGCGTGGGGATGGCGATGCCAACCTTGCGGGCGGCTTCCAGTATGGTCGTGCCCTCCGGCACGGTGACGGCGCGGCCGTCGATGCTCAGCTTCACCATTTTTCTTCCCTCCCTCCGCGGAATGCACCGTAGCCGTAGTGGTCGCAGCGCAGGCAGCGGAACGTTTCGCTCAGCGCGCCCTGATCGGTCAGACCATGCTCGATGCAGTCGAAGTCGCACTTGCGCTCAAAGGCGGTGCGGAAGGTCGTGTTGATGCGGCCCCAGGCGGGTGTGTTGTTGGCCGGGGCGTCCGGCACGGTCACGTCCACGGAGATCCGGTGGTCAAAGCCGAGATATTGGTCGATGTTTGCGGCGGCCACCTTGCCTCCGGCGATGGCGCGGATGGCGGTGGCGGGGCCGGTGACGCATTCGCCGCCGGCGAAGATCTTGCAGTCCGGGGCGATCACGCCGGTGGACGAGGCCACCAGCTTGCCGCGCTCGATGGCAAGTCCGCCCTCCTTCAAAATGCCGGTCTCGACCCGCTGGCCGACGGCCAGCACGAACACGTCCGCCTCGATGCGCTCCTGCGGCAGATCGGCATCCTTCGGGATGGGACGGCCGGAGTCGTCGAGCTTGGTGGCCATCTGCGGCCGCACCCACAGGGCCACGGCCTTGCCGTCGTCATCGACCTCGATGCGGTCGGGCGCCTTCAGACACACAAGCTCCGCGCCCTCGGCCAGCGCGCCTTCGATCTCGTCGGCCGCGGCGGTCATGTCGATCTGGCGGCGGCGATAGACGCAGAACACGTTTTTCGCGCCGCAGCGGATGGCCGTGCGCGTGACGTCCATGGCCACGTTGCCGCCGCCGATGATGCAAACGGTCTTGTCCTTGAGATCGGGATAGTTTTCATCGCCGATGCCGCCGAGCAGCTTGACCGCGGAGATGACGCCCTCGGCGTCCTCGTTCGGCAGATGGGCGCTCGAGTGCGCCTGCGCGCCCACGGCGATGTATACGGCGTCGTTCTGGTCGGCCAGCTCCGTGAAGCTCATCTCGGTGCCGATGTTATAGTTGGTATGTACTTCGATGCCGGTGGACAAAATGGCGCGGATGTCCTCGTCCAGCCGGTCGCGCGGGAAGCGGTAGGCGGGGATGCCGTAGCGCAGCATGCCGCCGAGCTTTTTATGGCGCTCGTAGATGGTGACCTGGTGGCCCATCAGACGCAGGTAATACGCAGCGGACAGACCGCAGGGGCCGCCGCCGATGATGGCGATCTTTTTGCCGGTGTCCGGGCCGGGGGCGGGGACAGGGACCTCGCCGGCCTTGTCCACGGCGTAGCGCTTGAGACCGCGGATGTTCACCGCGTCGTCGATCATGTTGCGGCGGCAGTGCGTTTCGCACGGATGCTCGCAGATGTAGCCGCAGGCCACGGGCATGGGATTGTCCTTGCGGATGAGCTTGACGGCGTCCGAATAGCGGCCCTTGCGCACCAGGGCGATGTAGCCCGGCACATCCACGCTGGCCGGACACAGCGTCACGCACGGCACCGGCGCGGAGAACGAGCCGAGACAGCGGTGCTTGTCGATGTGCTCGACAAAATCGTCGCGGTTGTTTTCAAGGTTTGACAGCACCATCTGCGCCGGTTCGTAGCCGATGGCGCAGTCCGCGCTTTCCAAAATGGCATAGGCGGTCTCGCGGATGAGATCGACCGTGTCCGGCGTGGCGCGGCCGTCCAGCACGTCCGTCAAAAGGCGCTTGAGCTGGTTCAGCCCCACGCGGCAGGGCACGCACTTGCCGCACGACTGGGTCAGACACATGGTAATGAAGCTGAGCGTCAGGTCAACAGGACAGATGCCCGGAGGGCTCGCGGCGAGACGCCGTGCCATGTCGCTGTAGATGCGCTCGGCATCCTTCTGCGTTTTGCCGAAGCTTTTCAGATCAAGCCGGCTCATGAATGTTCACCTACACTTTCTGCTGTGTTTGAGCGGAGGGTATAATGCGGCAAAATACCGCAGCATATCTATATAATATAAGTCTAATCGGCGATTTTTGATTTGTAAAGTATAATTATCAAATTAACGATGAATCAAACAAAGCCACGCCATAACACAAGGTTATGCCTGCAAAAGCCAAAAAAGAAGCGAACCGGACAGGCGGATTGCTGTCCGGTTCGAGGGAAAATTTATCAGTTGTCGTAGCCGTTGGGATTGTTCTTCTGCCAGTTCCAGCTGTCGCGGCACATCTCGTCGATGCCAAGCTCGGCCTTCCAGCCGAGCAGCCGCTCCGCCTTTGCGGGATCGGCCCAGCACTCGGCGATGTCGCCGCCGCGCCGGGGCGCGATGACATACGGAACCGGAATATCATTGACGCGCGAGAAGGCCTCCACCAGCTGCAAAACGCTGCTGCCGTGGCCCGTGCCGAGATTGAATACCTCCGTGCCGGTGTGCGCCTCGGCCCAGCCCAGCGCCGCCACATGGCCGCGCGCCAGATCGACCACGTGGATGTAGTCGCGCACGCCGGTGCCGTCGGGCGTGGGGTAGTCGTTTCCGAACACGCTCAGATGCTCCCGCTTGCCCACGGCCACCTGGCTGATGAAGGGCATGAGGTTGTTGGGAATGCCGTTGGGCGCCTCGCCGATGAGACCGGAGGGATGCGCGCCCACGGGGTTAAAATACCGCAGCAGCACGGCGGAGGTGGCGCTGTCCGTAGTGGTCCAGTCGCGCAAAATCTGCTCGATCATGAGCTTGGTCCAGCCGTAGGGGTTTGAGCAGGGGCCCACCTTGCTGTCCTCCGTGAGCGGGAGGGACTCGGGCGTGCCGTAAACCGTGGCGGACGAGGAGAAGATGATGCGGCGGCAGCCGGCCTTGTCCATGGCCTGCAGGAGCGACAAGGTTGACATAATGTTGTTGCGGTAGTACTTCAGCGGCTGCTGCACGGATTCGCCCACGGCCTTGAAGCCGGCAAAGTGCATCACGGCGTCGATCTGGTTTTCGCTGAAAATGCGGTCCAGCGCGTCCTGCGAGCAGATGTCCGCCTGGTAAAAGCGAACGGTTTTGCCTGTGATGGTTTGCAGGCGCTCCACCGCCTTTTGGCTGGAGTTGGACAGATCGTCCACGATCACGGCCTCATGGCCAGCGTTTAAAAGCTCCACAGCGCTGTGGGAGCCGATGTATCCGGCGCCGCCGGTGAGTAAAACGGTCATGCGATTCATTCCGCCTTTCCGATGGATTTTTCATTATTATAATAGTACAAACGCGCAGCGATTGCAAGGGCTGACGGTGGAATGAAAAAGGAGGAAAAAATTATCGATTTAGCTTTACAAATATTGCGCGCGACATTATTATAAATGCGTCAAGGAAAACACAAACAGAAAGGAAAGGTAGATCCATGAAACAAAGCGGAAAGATCCTCTCGCTCGTTCTGGCGCTGTGCCTTGTGTGCAGTCTGTCCGTCGGTGCCTTTGCCGCCAGCGGCGAGCCCAGCGGCGCAGCCTTCGCCCAGGTGGACGAAACCCACTGGGCCGGAGACCGTGTGACCATCACGGGCGTTGAGTATGACGAGGCATACGCCGATCAGGACGGCAAGCGCTATGTCGATTCCACCCTCTTCGGCGGCGTGTCGAAGATCGTCTATGAAGGCGGCGAGATCGCCGTGGACGCGGAAAAATACACCGCCGTGCTCACGGTCGACGGCGTGCAGAAAGACCTTTACAACATCTCGGAGCCCACGGAATTTGCGGGCGATGTGGTCATCACGCTGGCCGAACTTGGCGACACCCAGACCAACGCCGGTGCGCCCTTCGGCGCGGACAAGGCCAACGCGCTGTTTGGCCCGTTCCACTACACGCCCGCGGTGTATATCTCCGCCGGTGCGTATGACGCGGCCAAGTCCGTCACGGCGGCGCAGCTCGCCGGCGACATCAGCGACACGGAGACCAACGGTCTTGTCTCCCGCAGCGAGGGCGATTACTTCTCCGCCATGTATATCACGGATTCCGACTATACCGTCAACGATGCGGACATCACCCTCACCGGCAGAGGCGGCGATGACTTCAACGGCTGGGGCGCGGGCATCGTGGTGCTCGGCGACTCCGATGTGGAGATCAACCGCTCTTATATCTACGGCACGGGCGTTCTGCGCTCGGGTCTGTTCACCAGCGGCAACGCACAGGTGTCGGTGAACGATTCCGTCATCGTCACGGAAAATGAGGACGGCTACGAAAGCTACAACACCGAGGACAATTACGCCGTTCCCATGATGCAGCAGTGCCCGTTTGCCATGGGCATCGAGGGCAACATCCGCGCAACGCTCGCCTGCGGCGCGGGCTGCAACGTGTTCACCAATTCCCTCGTGGCCTCCAACGGCTGGGCCGTTCTGTCCACGGACTCCGGCCGCGCCGGCGCCACCGCGCTCGTGGCCAACTCCATGGTGGCCGTGCTGGGCGAGGTGTCCGACTCCTCCGCGGAGATGGACGAATACGACTTCACCTATGACGTAAACGGCAAGACCTGGTATGTCGATGTGGGCCGTTACGGCGAGGAAAGCGGCTACATCGCCTACGCCGACTCCGGCGTTCTCGACTATGCCTACGGCTCGGCGTGGTACAGCCCCGATTATCTCGGCATCATCACCTCCGGCACGCTCACCATGGCGGACGGCTGCTACGGCTGGTCCGACCGCATCGGCTTCATGCTGCACGCCGGCGGCGGCACCTCCGGCACCGGCACGCTGAATGTGTCCGATTCCAGCTTCAACATCCGCAACATCTTCGCCGTCAGCCAGTCGGCGGGCACCTACACCTCCAACATCGCGCTGACCAATGTGGACATCGCGCTGGCGAACGAAGGCAGCGACATTCTGTTCCTTCAGTGCGACACCGATGACCACTCCTCCTCGCCCGGCGACACGTCCAACACCCTCACGGACATCACCCGCGAGCAGTACGACGCGCTCGAGCCCACCGTGCTCGAGTCCTCCGGCGAACCCGTGGCCAGCACGCTTGTGATCACCGACTACCATGTTCAGGGCCATGTTTACAACACCGCCACCGGCGGCGCGGCCATTGACCTCACGCTCGATAACTCCGAGCTGGACGGCGAGATATCCTCCGCCTGGTCGCACCATGTGGACGCCGAGGGCAACAGCCTTGACGAGACCGAATTCGTCTGCGACTACTTCACCGGCACGCCCGACGGCTCCAGCGGCACCTGGGACAGCAGCATGTATCTGCGCCTTGCCTGCGAGGCCGCCGAGACCCGCTGCAACCCCATCCATGTCACCATGAAAAACGGTGCGATCTGGATGGTCACCGGCACGAACTATCTCGCCTCCCTGACCATTGACGAGACCTCCACGATCAAGGGCATGGGCCTTAAAATGACCGTTAACGGCAAGGAAACCGCCATCGAGCCGGGCACCTATGAGGGCGAGGTCGTTCTCACGGCCGGCGAAGCGCCCAGCCGCGGCGAGGGCGGCCCCGAGCTCAAGGCCCCCGCCATCGGTGAGGCCGCCGAGATCGAAGTGGATGCCGCCGAGGCGTTCCGCGTGGATCTGGAGCTCAGCCCCTTCAACGTTGCCGTGGGCGACGGTATGGTGCTGGAGTTCAGCAGCGTGCAGTATTCCATCGGCGACGGTGCGATCTCCCTGCTCATCCCCGACACTGCCAAGCAGATCGACTGCGTCATCACCGATGGCGAGTGGATCATGGAAGGCTCCGACTTTGTCGATGACGCCATCATCGCCGAGGCCAAGGCCATGTATGAGGCCAACGGCGGTGCGGCTGCGGCCGGCGGCGCTTCCGGCCAGCCCGCTGCCTCCGGCGGCAATTGGGACGCCTGGATCGAATATCTCAAGGGTCTGATCGACCAGAACA
>CAYROZ010000071.1:0-10211 GCA_964426125.1 uncultured Oscillospiraceae bacterium | reverse complement strand
GTGGCGTGCCTCAGATTGAGGTGACCTTCGACATCGACGCCAACGGCATCGTCAATGTCTCCGCCAAGGATCTGGGCACCGGCAAGGAGCAGCACATCACCATCACCGCCTCCTCGAACCTCTCCAAGGACGAGATCGACAAGGCCGTGAAGGAGGCCGAGCAGTACGCTGCCGAGGACGCAAAGCGCAAGGAAGAGGTCGACGTTCGCAATGCCGGCGACCAGATGGTCTACCAGACGGAAAAGACCCTGTCCGAGATGGGCGACAAGCTCGACGCCGCGGACAAGAGCGAAGTAGAGACCAAGCTTGCGGCCCTGAAAACGGCGCTGTCCGGCTCGGACACGGCGGCCATCAAGTCCGCCACCGAGGAGCTGACGCAGGCGTTCTACAAAATCTCCGAAAAGCTCTATCAGAACGCGAACCCCAACGGCGCGCAGGGCTTTGACCCCAATGCCGCGCAGGGCTGCGACGGCAGCTGCGACAACTGCGGCGACAACGGCCAGACCTACTACGACGCGGACTACACCGAGGTTGACGACAACAAGTAAGATCGGCACAAAAACGGCTGGCGGGATGGCAGCATCCCGCCGGCTTGCATGTATAAGGTTGTGATCATATATGGCAGACAAACGAGATTATTATGAGGTGCTTGGCCTCGACAAGGGCGCAACGGAAGAGCAGATCAAAAAGGCCTACCGCCGCCTTGCCAAGGAAAACCACCCCGACCTGCACCCCGGCGATAAAGAGGCCGAGGCGCGCTTTAAGGAGATCGGCGAGGCCTATGGCGTGCTGTCCGATCCCGATAAAAAATCCAAATACGACCGCTTCGGCTTTGCCGGCGTGGACCCGAGCTATGCCGCGCAAAACGGCGGCGACTTCACCGGCGACTTCGGCGATCTCGGCGATATTTTCGGCGATATCTTCGGCGGCGGCTTTGGCGACATTTTCGGCGGCGGACGCTCGTCCGGCGCGCGCCGGAACGGCCCCCAGCGCGGCGAAAGTCTGCGCGCGCGGCTGACCATCGACTTTAAGGAGGCCGCCTTCGGCTGCAAAAAGGAGATCCAGATCCCCCGCACGGAAACCTGCCCGGACTGCAAGGGCTCAGGCTGCGCCGCCGGGACCACGGCGGAGGTTTGCCCGGACTGCCGCGGCACCGGCTCCGTTCGCGTTTCGCAGCGCACGCCCTTCGGCGTGATGCAGTCGTCCACCGTGTGCTCCAAGTGCAGCGGCAGCGGCAAGATCATCCACACCCCCTGCACCACCTGCCGGGGCGCCGGCAGCGTGCGCACGCAGAAAAAGCTCAGCATCGACATACCCGCCGGCATCGACGACGGCCAGACGCTCAATCTGCGCGGCCAGGGCAACGCCGGCGCAAACGGCGGCTCCGCCGGCGATCTGCTCGTGACGGTGAACGTGCGGCCGGATAAAACCTTCACGCGCGAAGGCAGCAACATCTACATCACCGCCGATATCTCCTTCCCCCAGGCGGCGCTCGGCGCGCAGGTCGAGGTCCCCACGCTCGATGGCCCCGTGGAGCTTTCCATTCCCGAGGGCACGCAGTCCGGCAGTGTGTTCCGGCTGCGCGGCAAGGGCGTTCCCAGTCTGCGCGGCGCAGGCCGCGGCGACGAATACGTCACCGTGAACATTGTCACACCCAAGGGCCTCAACGCCCGCCAGAAGGAGCTTTTGCGCGAGTTCGGCGAAACCCTGGGCGAAAAGCACACCAAGAAAAAACGCAAACTGTAACAAAGGAAGCGACGATTTATTATGGCAAAGAAACAATTCAAGGCGGAATCGAAGCGTTTGCTCGATCTGATGATCAACTCCATCTACACCCACAAGGAGATCTTCCTGCGCGAGATCATCTCCAACGCCTCCGACGCCATCGACAAGCTGTGCTACAAAAGTCTCACGGACGAGGGCGTGGGCATGGCCCGCAGCGACTTCCGCATCCGCGTGGATGTGGATAAGGACGCGCGCACCATCACCGTTTCCGACAACGGCATCGGCATGACCGAGCAGGAGCTTTCGGATAACCTCGGCGTGATCGCCAAGTCCGGCACACGCCAGTTCCGCGAGGACATGGATAAAGCCGACGATGTGGACATCGATGTGATCGGCCAGTTCGGCGTGGGCTTCTACTCCGCGTTCATGGTGGCCGACAAGGTCACCGTCGTCACGCGCGCTTACGGCGCCGATCAGGCGTTCCGGTGGGAATCGAACGGCGCGGACGGCTACACCATCACCCCCTGCGAAAAGGATACCGTCGGCAGCGAGGTCATCATGCACCTAAAGCCCGACACGGACGACGAGGACTACTCCGCGTATCTTGAGTCGTGGCGGCTCAAGGAGCTTGTGAAGAAATACTCCGACTATGTCCGCTGGCCCATCCACATGATGGTCGAGCGCCGCGAATGGGACGAAAAGGGCGGCGAGGAAGGCAAGGGCGCCTACAACACCGTGGTGGAGGATCAGACCGTAAACTCCATGGTGCCCATCTGGCAGCGGGACAAAAAGAACGTTTCCGACGACGACTGCATGGCCTGGTACAAGGACACCTGGCACGACATGGAGGACCCCGTGGCCGTCATCCGCGTAAACGCCGAGGGGCTTACGAGCTACCGCGCCATGCTGTTCATCCCGGCCAAGGCCCCCTATGACTACTACACGCGCGACTATAAGCCCGGCCTGCAGCTTTATTCCTCCGGCGTTATGATCATGGAAAGCTGCGCGGATCTTGTGCCGGACTACTTCCGCTTCGTGCGCGGCGTGGTGGACAGCCCCGATCTGTCGCTGAACATCTCGCGCGAGATGCTGCAGCACGACCGTCAGCTCAAGCTGATCGCCCAGAACCTTGAAAAGAAGATCAAGGCGGAGCTGAAACGCCTGATGGATAACGACCGCGAGAAGTATGAAAAGTTCTACGGCCCGTTCGCCACGCAGCTGAAATACGGCGTCGTGGGCGATTACGGAATGCACAAGGATCTTTTGCAGGATCTGCTGCTGTTTTACAGCCAGAAGCAGGAAAAGCTCATCAGTCTCGACGAATACGTCAAGGCCATGCCTGAGGAGCAAAAGAAGATCTACTTCGCCTGCGCCGAAACCACCAAGCGCGCCGCCGCCCTGCCGCAGGCCGAGGCCGTGAAGGCCGCGGGCTACGACCTGCTGTGCCTGACGGAGGATGTGGACGAGTTCGTCGTCGGCATCATCGGCAAGGTGGAAGAAAAGGAGTTCTGCAACATCTCCTCCGACGATCTGGGTCTGGAAACCGAGGAGGAAAAGCAGGACACCGAGAAAAAGGCCGAGGAGTATAAAGACCTGCTCGCGTTCGTGAAGGAAGCGCTCGGCGGCACGGTGGAGAGCGTGAAGCTTTCGACCAAGCTGAAAAGCCAGCCCGTGTTCCTGTCCACGGAGGGCGAGGTCACCATCGAGATGGAGAAGTATTTCAACAATCTCCCCGGCGTGCCCGAGGGCAACCGCGTCAAGGCCCGCCGCGTGCTGGAGCTCAACGCCGCCCATCCCGCCTTCGCCGCGCTGGAAAAGGCGTGGAAGGAGGATCAACCCCGCGCCAAGCGCTTGGCCATGGTGCTGCTGGGCCAGGCCGAGCTGATCGCCGGCATCGCGCTGGACGATCCCGCCGCGTACACAGAGCTTGTGTGCGGCCTGTTTTAAAAATAGTGAAAGGGTGCGCCGTTTGGGCGCACCCTTTGTGTTTGATCGGGTGAATTATTTAAATTTCCGCCGCGGACGGTAAAACTCGAAGATCACGGCGTCGGCCTCGCTCTCCGATTTCCAGTCGTGCGCTGTCCACGCCACCTTCATCGCGCCCATGGCCTCACACAGGCGTACCGTGAGCGGCTTTTTGCCCACGCGGTAGGCGACAAACTGCGGCCGGGCGATGAAGTTTGTCAGCAGCCGCGAACGGCAGAAGGCCTGAAACGGGCTCATCGTTCGCAGCAGATCGTCATACTGGCTGGAAAGCTGGCCGCGCAGGATGTCCGGCGCGTGCACGCGGAACCAGCGCACGATCCACGGGTCGAAGCTCTCCACGCACACCGGCCCGCCATAGCGGTCGATGAGCGCAAGCGTTTTTTCGCACAGCAGACGGTTTTTCCGCCCGGTTTTCAGCTCGATGATGATGGGCGTGCGTCCGCCCACGGCGTTGAGCACCTCCGAGAACAAAGGCATACGTTCGTCCGTGCCGCACAGGGGCATACCGCGCAGCTCCTCCCAGTTCCGGTCGTCCACATCGCCGGCCACGCCGCACACGCGCTCGAGTGTATCGTCGTGGAACACGACCACCTCGTCGTCCGCAGAAAGCTGCACATCCAGCTCCATGCCGTAGCCGTTCTCCACGGCGCGGCGGAAGGCCGCCAGCGAATTTTCCGGCACGGACTGGTCGGATTTATACAGCCCGCGATGGGCATAGTTGCGGCCTTTGAAGGGCGCTTTGGCCCGCTTTGTCGCGCGGCCGGGCGCGATCAGCCACGCCATCGTTCCCAGTCCCAGCGCGGCGACACCCGCTGCCGGCAGCAGATATTTCAAGGTCTTATTCATAAAATCAGGCCTCCTTTACGGCAGTCTGTTACCATAATCTAAATCTATCATACTACCAGTCACAAAAAATTTCAACTCCGTTACAGGTTGATTACAGTTTAAGTTTTTGACTTTACTTGAATTTGGCGGCTGGCTATAATGTGATTTACATAATGCGGAGGAGTCTGTATTACGCTTATGAAACGCATCCTTTGTTTTATCCTGGCGCTTACGCTGCTGTGCGCGCTGTGCGCCTGTTCCAAAACCGAAGATACACCCGTGGCCCTCGTCACACCCGAGCAGACCGCGACCCCCCCCGCCGAGCCCACGACCGAACCGATCTCGCAGAGCACCGAGGAGCAAACCGCCGAGCCGCAGCCCGGCGGCACCGGCGAGCTGCCGGGGCTGAGCTTCTACACCCCGACGCAGTCGGACGAATGGGTGACGCTGTACCGCGGCTGGCTGGAGGACAGTTTTGACGTGATCGCGGCGCTGTGGCCGGACGGCATCAGCGGCATCGGCTTCATCGATCTCGATCTTGACGGCACGCCGGAGCTGCTGCTGTTCGACATGGGCGCTTCCGCCGCCATGGGCGTGCAGCTGTTTGACATCGTGGACGGCGCCGTGGTGTGCGTATCGTCCGTGAACGAAGGGGCGGCGGCCGCCTTTGGCGGGGAGTATTTCTCGCCGGTGAGCGTGTGCGCCCAGCTTTTTGAGGACTTCCGCCTTGTCTCGGACGGCGAGCAGACCTTCTTCACCGTTCACAGCGCCAACGGCACGCCGGAATCCTCCTGGGACGAGATCATCCGCTTCCAGCGCGGCTCCGGCGACGTTCTCCAGCTGCAAAGCCTGTGCCGCAGCGAGATCATCAACGACGTGGAGAACGACACCATCGCCGTGGAAAACTACTACGTGGACGGCGCGGACTGCGACGAGAACGCCTACATCGAAGTCTCGCAGGCGGCGGCCGCTGCCGCCGATCTTGGCTATGAGGCCTTCGGCGTGTTCCAGTGGAACGACATGGAGCGCTACGACACCAGTCTGGACGGGCTGCTCGTCATGCTGGACGACGCCGCTGCGGGCTACGCGGGTCTGCTGGGATGAATAAAACACGGTGTCCTGCCGGAAAGACGGGGCGCCGGTGATAAAGGGGAGCGATGCGTCGCTCCCCTTTCGGGCTTTTTGTCGGAATTAAGAATCTTTGCTTAGGAAACGCTTGTAGAAGGCGTTTTTTTGCTATATAATATAATTTCAGGAAAGACTAATCTTGCGTCAGTTTGGGAGGCGGCGAGCGATGCCGACACAATGGAAAAGCACACCGGAGGACCTGCACCGCATTTATGTGGCCAACACCGAGGCCTTTTACCGCGCCGCAGGCCGCTCGCTCGCGCCGGAAATGGACAAGTTCTGCACCGACTGCGCGCTGGGACTGCTGGCCAGAAGCAGCGGCGTGGCCCAGGAGCACGCGGACGCCATGAATACACTCTACTCCAAAGGCCAGCCGAAGCCCACCTGGCTTCTGTGGTCGCTGACGGGCGAGGTTTGCAAGGCGCATGAATTTCTGCCGCCGCTGTTTTTCTGGGCGCTGACAGAGCAGGACGCCAAGCGCGGCACGGATCATAGCCGTATCTTTGTCCGTATGCTCACAAACATCCTTCTGTATCTGGCCGCCGTGGACGACGACGTGAGCTTTTCCGAGGCGCAGTACATCACCGAGTGCTCGGACAAGCTGTCCGCGCTGTGCGACTCGGCCGGCGTGAAAAAGGGCAAGCCGGGGCTAAACCCCGCCGACTATGTCACAAGCTCTGAGCCGTCCTTCACGGACAAAAATCCCCCCGCGGGCAAAAGCGCCGCCCATGCCGAAAGCAGCGCCGACACCAAGACCGGGGCGGCGGACACCCCCGCGGAAACGCCCGATCTGGACACGCTTCTGGCGCAGCTCGATGCGCTCGTCGGGCTCGACGAGGTGAAAAAGGACGTCAAGTCCATGATGAATCTGGTCAAGGTGCGCGCCCTGCGCGAGCAGGCCGGACTGCCGGTGCCGCCGATGAGTCTGCACATGGTGTTCATGGGCAACCCCGGCACGGGCAAAACCACCGTGGCGCGGCTGGTCGGCGGGCTGTATGCCGCCATCGGCGCGCTGGAAAAGGGCCAGCTGGTCGAGGTGGACCGCGGCGGGCTCGTGGCGGGCTTCGTGGGCCAGACGGCGCTGAAAACCAAAGAGGTCATCGACTCCGCCATCGGCGGCGTGCTGTTCATCGACGAGGCCTATTCACTGGCCGAGGGCGGCGAGAACGACTTCGGCCGCGAGGCCATCGACACCCTGCTCAAGGCCATGGAAGACCACCGCAAGGATCTGGTGGTCATCGTGGCGGGCTACACCGGGCCGATGGAAAAATTCCTGCGCTCAAACCCCGGTTTGGAAAGCCGCTTCAACAAATACATCGCCTTCCCCGACTATACCGGCGAGGAGCTTTACCAAATCTTCCTCAGCCAGGTGAGCCAAAACGGCTACACGCTTTCCGCCGAGGCGGACGAATACGCCCGGGACTACTTCCTTTCCGTTTACGAAAACCGCGACGACAACTTCGCCAACGGCCGCGATGTGCGCAACCGCTTCGAGGACATGGTCGTGCGCCATGCCAACCGCGTGGCCGCGCTGGAAAACCCGGACAAGGACGCACTGATGCAGCTGCACAAGGAAGATTTTCTGGACGAAACACAAGGGACGGACGCTACATGAAAGACAAACACCTGGGCGTTTACGTCCACATCCCCTTCTGCGCGTCGAAGTGCAGCTACTGCGATTTCTATTCGCTGGCCGGCTGCGACCGGCGCATGGGCAAATACCAGGCGGCGCTGCTGCGCCACATCGATGAATCCCAGGCCGTCATGGCCCCGTATTACATCGACACGGTGTATTTCGGCGGCGGCACGCCCAGCTATTACGGCGCCGACCGCATTGCGGAGCTGTTCAACGGTTTGAAGCAATCCGCCCGCGTTTTGAAAAGCGCGGAGGTCACCGTCGAGTGCAACCCCGATTCCGTCACGCGGCGGGGTCTGGCCACGCTGCGGCGCGAGGGCGTGAACCGCATTTCGCTGGGCGTGCAGTCGGCCAACGACGATCTGCTCAAGATCATCGGCCGCCGCCACAACTTCACGCAGGTGAAAACCGCCGTTCGGGCCATCCGCGCGGAGGGCTTTTACAATCTGAGCATGGATCTGATCTACGGTCTGCCCATCCAGTCCAAGGCCGATTGGGCCGATTCGCTCGCGCGCGTGCTCGATCTGGGCCCGGAGCACATCTCCTGCTACGGTCTCAAGCTTGAGGAAGGCACGCCGATGCACGAGAAATATCTCGGCAGCCCCGTCATCCCCTCGGACGACGATCAGGCCGATATGTATCTGTTCGCCGTGGAAACGCTCGAGCGCTACGGCTACAAGCAGTATGAGATATCCAACTTCGCCCGCGAGGGCTTCGAGTCGCGCCACAACATGAAATACTGGGATCTGGACGACTACATCGGCTTCGGCCCCGGCGCGCACTCGTGTATGTCAAACACGCGCTACAGCTATGTGCGCGATCTGGAGGGCTACATCAGCGCCGTTCTGGCTGGCGGCAGCGGCGTGATCGACGAACACGAGACCCTTACGCCCCTCGACCGCGCGGCGGAGTATATCATGCTGGGTATGCGCCGCGGCAAGGGCATCGGCGCGGAGGAATACAACCGCGTTTACCGCAGCGACTTTACCCCGCTGGAAAAGCAGCTGGAGCTGTTTCGAAAAAACGGCTGGGCCAAATATGCCGACGACCGCTGGTCCTTCACGCCGGAGGGCTTTCTGCGTTCCAACACGCTGATCGTCTCCCTGCTGGAGGCGCAGGCGGCCTGCAAGCTGTCCACGAATCCGTGGGTGGCGGAAAAGATGCGCGCCGAACAGGCAAAGCAATAGCATCCTTTTTTACAACAAGGAGGAACACTCTATGGCCGGAGCACATGAAGCGCCGAGAAAGAAAAAAAGCGCTGTCCGTGCACAGGATATCGGGCAGGAAGCCGCCTATGAGCGGCGCACGCGCCGCCGTGCAGAGCCGGAGCCGAGTGCCGCGCCCGGACGCGGCTGGTTCGTGCCGGTGATGACCATACTATGCGTGCTCGTGGTGCTGGCCGCCGCCTGCGGCGGGTTCATCTACTATGTCAGCGCGCTGGACACCATCTATCCCAACGTCCTGCTCGAAGGCGTGGATGTGGGCGGCAAAACCCGCACCGCCGCGCTGATGCAGCTGGAACAGGAGGCCCCGGAGGGCTACGCCGGAAAGAGCGTGACCGTCGCCCTGCCGCTGGACGAGGCTCTTACCGTCGCGGCGGAGGACATCGGTCTTGGCGGCACAAGAGATTCCGCTGTGAGCGCCGCCTACGGCTACGGGCGCGATGGAAACGCGCTGGATAACGCGCTGTGCTATGTCCGGTGTCTGTGGGGCCGCGGCGTGGACATTCTCTGGGAAGGCCGCATTGACTACTCCGCGCTCAACGCGCTGGCCGCCGAGGCCGCCGAGCAGACCAACGAAAAGCTTTCCAGCGCCAGTGTGGAGATCGGCGAGGAAGCCGTCACGCTCGTCAAGGGTGCCGGCGTGGCCCATGCCGACAGCGCGGAGCTGGCCGCCCTCGTTGCGGGCGCCTTCACAAGCCGCGACTGGCGCAGCTACGACTACGAGCCGCAGCTTCTCGGCGGCGACCAGACCGATCTGCAGGCGCTGTATGACCGGCTGTACACCGAGCCGCAGAACGCCTCGTACGACAAGGAAAACCAGTCCGTCATCGACAGCGTGACCGGCGTGCGCTTCGATCTGGACGAGGCCCGCAGTCTCATCGACTCCGCCCGCGCCGGTGACGAGGTCGTCATCCCGCTCATCCTCACGGAACCGGACATCACGGCCGACGCGATGCGCGAGAATATGTTCCGCGACGTGCTGGCGGAAAAATCCACCTCGCTTTACGGCTCCTCCTCGGCCCGCATCAACAACATCACGCTGGCCGCCGAGGCCATGAACGGCACCATTCTGCTGCCGGGCGAGGAGTTCAACTACAACCAGTGTCTCGGCGAGCGCACCTCCGAAAAGGGCTATCAGGGCGCGGGCGCCTACTCCGGCGGCAAGCACGTCACCTCCATCGGCGGCGGCATCTGCCAGGGCAGCTCCACGCTGTACTACTGCGCGCTGAAGGCAAACCTTGAGATCACCGCGCGCACAGCGCACTACTTCACTGTCAGCTATCTGCCCATCGGCATGGACGCCACCGTGAGCTGGGGCTGGCCGGACTTCAATTTCGTCAACAGCCGCGACTGGCCCATCCGCATCGACGCATGGGTATCCGGCAATGAGCTGCATATCCAGATCTGGGGCACCGACGTGGACGGCAGCTATGTGGACATCACCGCCAGCGGCTGGGAGGACGCGGAAAACTACTACGCGCAGACCTACCGCAATGTGTACGCCGCGGACGGCACGCTCATCAGCTCCGAGCCGGAGGCATACAGCAGCTACGCAAAATACGAAGCGGGAGACAACGATTAACGCTGCCGCACAGGAGGATAAACATGGAAAAATTCTACATCACAACGCCGATCTACTACCCCTCGGACAAGCTGCACATCGGCCACACCTACTGCACCGTGGCCAC
>CAYROZ010000070.1:0-10257 GCA_964426125.1 uncultured Oscillospiraceae bacterium | reverse complement strand
CCATCACGGGCGCACAGCGGAACAGGCTCAGCTCCAGCACGTCCGCGATCAGCCGTCCGTCCACCCGCAGCGCACCGGCCTCCACCACGTTGTCGGCCTTGCCGATCATATGCTGCGCGTCATAGGCGGCGTAGTTTGCCTCCACGCACATCTTCACTTCGTAGTTATTGTTGTGCAGCGCGCCGAAGAAATTCTCGCACGACTCCGACGACCACGCGCGGTCGAAATAATCGAGCGTCGGCTGCGTGGTGTCGTAGCGCTCGTGGGTCATCAAAAAGCACAGCGACGGGAAGGTAAGGCTGTATTCGGCGGACATATTGTTGAAGTACTCAAAGTCCTTCAAACTCTCCTGCATGGCGGGGTCGGTCTCGAGCGCCTGCTCAAACACCACGGGGCTCATCTGGTCGAGCGTGATAACGATGATGTTGTTTTTGCTCGAAAGCTCCATCTGGCGGCTGCCGTCGAGCTGGTAGTTGAGCGCCTCGTCCGCCGGGCGCCACGCCGCGACCAGACCCAGGCTCTGGCTTACGAACGCCGCCGCGCACAAAACCAGGATGCCAAGCTTCGCCGTGTCGAAAAACAGCACGGACAAAACGCCGCACGCGGCCACCGCCGCCACCCAGATCACCAGATTCACGATCGCGCCGGACACGTCGTCCCGCCAGTCAAAGGCGGAGCCGTCCAGCGAAGCCAGATGGCCATTGAGAAACAGGCCCTGCAAATACAGCATCAGCGCCAGGCCAAACATCACGCCGAGCAGCGCCTTATAAAGCCGCCCGCGCGCCAGCCCCAGCAGCGCTGCCAGCGCCAGTGTGAGCAATACCAGCGCGCCCAGCAGCGGCAAAACCAGCTTCCCCGCCGCAAAGGGCACATAGGCGCGGTTGGAGTTTAAGATGTCCAGCGGTCCGATGAACACCACTGTGAATGCCAGCAGAAACGCCGGTGCGGCCGTTAGCAGCGCGCGGGAAAACCACCCGCGCAGTCCGGGCTCGGAACACGAATTTTTCATATTCAGTCCTCCGCAATTTTTTCCTCGGGCACAAAGTTTGCACACCAGAGCCCGAGCGTTTTTTTACTTCTTAATAGAACGAGTCGTACAGCGGCTGGATGGCCGAGGCGCGGCCGTAATAGTACCAGTCGCGCTCCATCTGCAAAATGGTCTCGCGGTCGCCGACATAATTGAACACGCCCAAAACGTTGTAGCGGTCAAAGCCGTTGGCCTCGGCGTCCCACTGGTCCACGTTGCCGATCCAGGGAACCTCCGGATAGCCGCGCATATAGCCCCAAACAGAGGTGGTGCGAACGCGGTTTTGTCCTTCCTCCCAGTCAAACACGGTGGTGCCGTAGTCGGAGTAGTCCAGCCCCGCGGCCCACAGGATCGTGGGCAGGATGTCCTCCTGCGCGACCTGCGCGGAATTGACCTGCATCTGCTCAAATTCCTGGCCCGGCGTTTTGATGAGGAACGCGGCCTGGAAGCACTCGAAATAGCCATGGTCGGCGGAGATGATGATGGTCGCATCGTCATACACGCCAAGCTGCTTGAGCTGGTCAAAATACTCGCGCAGGGCGACCATGTAGCCGTGCAGCTGGTTGAGACGGTTTTCGGAGTTTTCCTCCACGGCCGGCCACAGCAGCTCGCCGTCATAGTCCACAGTGAAGGGGAAATGCGCGCCCTGCAGGTGGTGCCACACGAAGTTGTTCTCCTCCTGCGTGGCCTGCAGCCCCTCGTCGCGCACGGCGGGATAGAAGTCGTAGTTGATGCGAACCTTGCCCACGCCCCGGTATTCGGCCACGTCGATGATCTGGCCCGTGGAAACGCAGAAGTCGTTTTTCGCCATGGTGGGGAAATAGCGGTAGAAGCTCATGGCGATGGCGTCCTTGAGCAGCTCCCAGCGAACCACCAGACTGCCGGCCTCGACCACGTTGTCGATCTTGCCGATCATGTTCTCCGCCGTGAGCGCGGCGTAGTTTGACTCCACATACACGCGCGAGGTGTAGCCCGCGTCGTGCAGCATATCGTAGAAGTTCTCGCAGCCCTCGCTGTGCCAGGCGTTGTAAACATACTCCGCCGTGGGCACCGTGGTGTCAAAGTGCTCGCCCGTGAGCAAAAAGCACATGGAGGGGAAGGTGAAGGAATAGGACGAGGACATATTGTCGTAATAGGTGAAGTCCTTGAAAATATCCGCGACCTCGGGGTCGAGCTCCACCACCTGCTCGAAGATCAGCGGGCTCATCTGGTCGAGCGTGATGACGATGATATTGTCGTTTTTGGAAACGACGAACTGATCGTCGCCGGAAAGCTGGTAGTTCGGGGTGCTGTTGTCCTCCGGCACCCAAACCGTCACCAGCGAAACGGCCTGGCCCAGGAACAGCGCGCCGCACGCGATCGTGACCACCAGGGCCGCGTTTTTGGAAAACACCGCGCCCAGAATGCCGCACGCAGCCACAACGGCCAGCCACAGCGCGAGATTGCGATACGCCGCGGGCGCGTCATCCTGCCACTTGAAGTCCGAGCCGTCCAGCGTGGCCAGCTTGCCGTCCAGCACAGCGCCCTGCAGATAAACCATGATCGCAAGGCCGAACACCACGCCCAGCGCCGCACTGAAGCCCCTGCCGCGCAGCAGCGCTCCCAGCGCCGCCAGCACCACCGTGCCCGCAAGCGTAAGGCCCAGCAGCGGCCAGAACAGCCGCCCGGCCGCGAAGGTAAGGTACTGCTGGTTTTGGTTCACAATGTCGAGCGGGCCGAAAAACAGCGTGATGAACATCAGCAAAAACGCCGGCGCCGCCATCAATCCGAAGCGCTTCAGATAGTCCCGAAACGCCTGTGTTTTCAATGCCTTTTTCAGTTTCTCCAGGAACATATGCATCCTCCCATGCAGTGTAGAAAACGATACTATACAATTTTATATAATAACACCAAGCGCGCCCGAAAACAATTCTTAAAGCCCCGGAAACAGAAAATTTACAATTTATCCACTTTTTCAAGTATAAAAAACGCCGGAGGTTCTTCCCTCCGGCGTTCGTAAATGTTTGGTTCTGTCAGGCGGCCTTCTTCTCCTCGCGGATGAAGAATTTGCGCAGCCATTTGGCAAAGTCGTTGTAAAGGTCGTTCAGCGCGGGCAAGCCGAGCAGCCACATCAACCCCACGCCGAAGATCACGGCGGCGGGAAGCATGATGTACCACTGGTCAAGCGCGGGCACGAACTCGATGAGGTAGCGCAGGTTCATGATGACATACGCGTGCAGCAGGTACGGCGGCATGGTGCGGCGGCCGCCGGCCGTGATGAGCGGCAGCTCGCGGTCGGGCACGAGATTGAAGAAGGCCACGATCAAAACACCGGAGACAAGATAGCCCGCGATGCGCATGATCAGCCCCTGCCACATGGGCCCGAGCACACTGGAATCCCAGAAGCCGTAGTAGCCATAGCCCTGCCAGTTGTAGTAGAAGTCGATGTCGTAAACATGGGCTGCCAGCACCTCGCGCTCGCGGCCGCCGCCGATGCTGAACGCCTCCAGCAGACCGGTGGAGCCGCTGCCGTCAGCATAGCGCAGATTCAGCCAGCCCCAGACGCCCATGACGACCAGCGTGACCAGCAGCACGGGCAGCTTCGGCAGCTTTTCCATCTTGGCCACCTGCTCGCGGCTCATGAAGTAGCCGACAAGGAAATAGGGCAGGAACACCAGCGTGCGGCTGGCACAGACGAACTCGGCCACGTCGCCGTAAATGCCCACCAGCAGCGCCACGGCAAAGGAGATGGGGATGATGTATTTCACATTGGAAAGCGCGCGGATGAATATCTTCCAGAAGAACATGCACAGCATGTACCAATACAGGAACGTGGGTGTGAAGAAGTTCGGCGTGCCGCTGCCAAACACCAGCACGAACAGGCCGTTGAAAATCAGATACGGGATGAGAAAATCACTGATGGCCGTGGTGTAGCACTTGTCCGTCTTTTTGGAAAAATAGCCGGACAGGAAGCAGAAACCGGGCATCGTGATCATACGCGACCAAACCACGATCAGCTCCATCGCGCCGTTAACGGTGCAGCCGGTCTGGGTGAGCATATGCTCACAGATCACATTGAAACAAAGCAGCCAGCGGATGTTGTCCGCGCGGTACCAGCGGGGCTTGGCGCCCGTGGCCTGCGGCTGCGGCAGCCGAACGGCGGTTGCGCTTTCCATGATAGTAAGTCTCCTTCCGAAAAATACAGGGCGCGCGGCCAACGCCGCCCGACCCTGTGCGACAAAATAACTGTATTGATTTTACAGGATATATGCGCCTTCGTCAACCGGATAAAGGCGGAAATTTTTATCGATTTACAGCGAAAGGCACAGGCAGAGCCTGTGCCTTTTCGTATACGCGGGGCGAGGATTCGCCTTACATATTCTTCTGCGCGTTGACCTTGATGCCAGGGCCCATGGTGGTGGCGGTCACGCAGCTGCGGATGTACTGGCCCTTCGCCGCGGCGGGCTTGGCCTTGATGATCGCGCCGATGAGCGCGTCGTAGTTCTCCTGCAGCTTCTCAGCGCCGAAGCTGACCTTGCCGATGGGGCAGTGGACAATGTTGGTCTTGTCAAGACGGTACTCGATCTTACCGGCCTTGACTTCGTTGATGGCCTGGGTCAGGTTGGGGGTCACGGTGCCGGCCTTGGGGGAGGGCATCAGGCCCTTGGGGCCGAGGACCTTACCGAGACGGCCCACAACGCCCATCATGTCGGGCGTGGCGATCACGACGTCGAAGTCGAACCAGTTCTCGCCCTGGATCTTCTGCACCAGCTCCTGGCCGCCGACAAAGTCAGCGCCGGCCGCCTTGGCCTCCTCCTCGCGCTCGGGCTTGCAGAACACAAGCACGGTGCGGGTCTTGCCGGTGCCGTGGGGCAGAACGATGGCGCCGCGGACCTGCTGGTCAGCGTGGCGGGAGTCAACGCCCAGCTTCACATGAAGCTCAACGGTCTCGTCAAACTTGGCCTTGCTGGTCTTGCACACGAGGTCGAAGGCTTCCTGGGGGTCATAAACGGTATTCTTGTCAAAGAGCTTGGTGCTCTCCTTATAATTTTTACCTCTGAACATTCAAAATTTCCTCCAAATAATGTGGTTAGCGGAAGTTTTCCTCCCACATGGGGCGTGTCAGTCGCCGACGATGACGCCCATGGACCGGCAGGTGCCGGCGATCATGCTCATAGCGGACTCGATGTCCGTGCAGTTGAGGTCGCGCATCTTGGTCTCGGCGATCTTGCGAACGTCTTCCTTGGAGATGGTGGCGACTTTGTCGCGCTGGGGCACGCCGGAAGCCTTGTCAAGGCCGCAGGCTTTCTTGATCAGCAGAGCGGCGGGGGGCGTTTTGGTGATGAAGCTGAAGCTGCGGTCGGCATAAACCGTGATGACCACGGGGATCATCATGCCCATATCGCCCTTGGTGCGCTCGTTGAAGTCCTTGGTGAACTGGCCGATGTTGATGCCGTACTGGCCAAGCGCCGGGCCCACGGGGGGCGCCGGGGTCGCCTTGCCGGCGGGCACCTGGAATCTAACGTATCCAACTACTTTCTGTGACATTTTACTATCTCCTCAAATTCCTCTGTATAAAGTAGAGGTGAATAAAAATCAGTCTTCTCGAACCGCTTCGACCTGGTCGAGTTCCAGATCGACCGGCGTTTCGCGGCCGAACATGGAAACCACCACGCGCACGCGGTCTTTGTCCGGCTCCAGCTCCTCCACGGTGCCGAAAAAGCCCTCCAGCGGGCCGTCCGTCACCTTCACGGTGTCGCCGATGCCGTATTCCATAACGATCTCGTGGCGCTCCACGCCCATGGCCACGACCTCCTGCTCGGACAGAGGGACGGGTTTGCCGTCCATGGCCACAAAGCCGGTGGAGCCGCGGGCGTTGCGGACGAGATGCCAGGATTCGTCCGTCATGATCATTTTCACGATCACATAGCCAGGGAAGAGCTTGCGCTCAACGGTCTTGTCGCCATTGTCGGTGTGCTCGGTAACGGTTTCCGTCGGGATGCGGACTTCAAAGATGAGGTCCTCCATGTGACGGTTTTCCGCCGATTTCATGATCGACGCGGCGACGGTGTTTTCGTATCCGGAGTATGTGTGGACCACATACCATTTAGCCGTATCTGCCATTTTACGCGAAGATGTTGATCAGAGCCTTGACCGCTGCGTCCGCAGCCGAGTCAAATGCCCAAAGAACGATGGCCGCGCCGACCATCACCACGACCGCAACGATCGTGCTGTTGGTGGTCTGTTTGGCGCTGGGCCACACGACCTTCTTCAGTTCGCTCTTCATTTCGCGGAACCACTTTTTGATCCGCGCAAAAAAGCCGAGCTTTTCGTTGGTCTTCTTAACGGCGACCTTCGCAGTGGGGGCAGGAGCGGCTTTCTTCTTTTCGTCTGCCATTTTCCTTGCCTCCCTTATTTCGTTTCCTGATGCAGTGTGTGCTTGCGGCAGAAGGGGCAATACTTGTTCAGCTCAAGCTTTTCCGTGGTGTTTTTCTTGTTCTTGAACGTGTTGTAGTTCCTCTGCTTGCACTCGCTGCAGCGAAGCGTGACTTTGATTCGTGCATCTGCTGCCATATTTTCGGCACCTCCTTGTTAAATTGCCTCCCTGTTCCGGCCATAACGAGTCGACCCGTCCGGACGGCAGGTAAAGTGCATGATACCATATCCAAATCAAAAAATCAATAGCTTTTGCAGGAAAAATCCTTGAAATCCGTAGCTTTTTTGCGCGATATGTGCTATTGTCTGTTCAGACTGCGCGGGCCGGGACCGTCCGCGCGTCGATTCAGAGTAGGAGCAGGCGCGTTAAGTGCGTTCGGATTGGGAAGTCGCCGAACGACGAAGGGCCCAAAAAAGCCCGCGGTGCCCGTTCCGCATTCCGCTGGAGGGTTTTTGAAAAATGAAAACAAAGCGATTGGCCGCCGATGCGCTGTGCGCGGCGCTGTATGTGCTGCTGTCAAGCTATGCGTCGGTGAGTCTGGTGAACATGAAGCTGTCGTTCGACGGCGCGGCGCTGCTGATCGGCGCGCTTTTGTTCGGCCCGGTGGACGGGCTCATCATCGGCGCGCTGGGAAGCTTTCTGGGCCAGCTTCTCGGGCCGTATGGCCTTTCCGTCACAACGCCGCTGTGGATGCTGCCGGCGATGGCGCGGGGCCTGATGGTGGGGCTTTGGGCCAAACGCCGCGGCGGGCGATACGACCGGCGGGCGCTGGCGGGCATACTGGTCGCCTCCGCGCTTGTGGTCACGGCGGTCACGACCGGCGTGATGTGGGTGGACAGCCGTGCCTTTGCCTATCCCTTTGCGGCCACGCTGCCCAGCGTTCTGCTGCGCGTTGCGGCAGGACTGATCACCAGTGCGATCTACACGCTCATCCTGCCGCCCATCGTTCGGGCGCTGCGCAAAAGCGGATGGGCGGAAAGCGAGGAAATATGAGAATTCTGGCCATTGATTACGGCGAGGCGCGCACGGGGCTGTGCGTGTCCGATTATACCGGCACTCTGCCCGGCGAGGCGTGGGTGCTCGAGGAGTGGAACGCGGAGCGTCTGGCGCAGCGCATCGCGCAGGAGGCCGCCGCCCGGGAGGTGGAGCGGCTGGTGCTGGGCCTGCCGAAGAACATGGACGGCACGGAGGGCCCCCGCGCGGAAAAATCGCGCGCACTGGCGCAGCTTCTGGCCGCCGCGGGCGCGCCGGAGGTGGTGCTGTGGGACGAGAGGCGCAGCAGCGTGGAGGCGCACGCCATTCTGCACGCCGCCGGAAAGCGCGAGAAAAAGCACCGCCGCAACGTCGATGCGGTGGCCGCCTCGCTCATTCTGGAGGGCTATCTGCGAAGCCTGTAAAATGGCGGCTGGAAGCCCGATGAATGGGTCATTTATACAGCAAAAGCGGGAGGTTTGGCGCCTCCCGCTTGTTTTTTACCATTTGTTGTGAACCTTTTCCGCAAAGCCCAGCGCATCGCGCAGCTCGATGACGCGGCCGTCGTCCAACACGGCGTGGCCGGTGAAGCGGCCGAAGACCTGATGCTGATCCGAGCGCAAAACGCCCAGATTCATGTCCGCCGCGCGATCGAGCACCGGCACAAAGCGCATCTCAAAGCGGCCGTCGTCGGAGTCGAAGTGCCACGGGGCCATGAAGTTGTCGCGTCCGCGCGCCGTGGGGATGTGGAAATCCACCTGGCTGAGCTTGTGGGCGCGGCCGCCGTAAAAGAGCATATTTTCCGTGGCGGCGGCAGTGTTTCCGAAGCCGCAGCCGATGTTGAAGCCGAACAGCTCGCCGTTTGTGTCCAGACCGGAAAAGCTGCCCCAGTACCAGGTGTTGTCGTAGGTCCACACGCCGCGGCCCCAGTCGAGCACGGCGAAGCTGTCCTCGGGGCGGAAGGTGAAGGAATGGCCGCCCAGCGACACCTGGCCGGAGGCGCGCATACAGTTGATCTTCTGGTTGAAGTAGAAATGGCGCGGCTTGTAAAACGGCGTGCAGATGACCATCGATTCGTCCGGCTCGTCCGTCAAAAGCACCTCCGCGTGCAGCTCGCCGAGTCCGCCGAAGCGCTTTACATCCGCTGTGAGCCGCCGCGCGCCGTCCACGTGCTCAAAGCGCAGCGTCCAGCCGCCGTGGCGCACGGAAACATCGCCGTCGGCCGAGCTTTGCGGCAGATCGCGCAGACCCAGCGTGAGCGGCAGGATGGACGAAACGGTCTTTTCCCACGGCTGCTTGCCGAAGGTGAGCACGGAAACGGAGTCGAGGCCCATGTAGCCGTTGTCCGCCACCGTGAGCGCGAGCGCGTGCTTGGGGCCCATGATGAGATAATAGTCCCATTCTTTCAGCCGCAGTCGCGAGGCGCGCACGGTGCGCCGGTCGTAGACGGGCAGAAGCTTTTTGGCATACCCCGGCTCCTGCAGGTCGCCCTTGTGGTCCAGAAGGATCTGGCGGGTCGTGATCTCGTGCTGCTGCATCAGTCAAGCCCCCGTTCCTTTTTGATCTGGCGGATGTCGCTGCCGGCGAAGGTGAGAGTCTGGTATTCGCCCTCGAGCCGGCTTGCGATCTGCGGCGTGTAGCGCCGGGCGATGTCGCGGGCGGACAGATTGGTGGAGATGATGGTCTTCCGCCCTGTGATCAGACGGGAGTTTATGAGCGTGTAAAGCGCGCTTTTGGTCATCTCCGTGACCATTTCCGTGCCGAGATCGTCCAGGATCACAAGCTCGCTTTCCAGCAGCCGGCGCACGCGCTCCGCGGCCTCGGCAGCCTGGTCGTCGCTGCGGGCGAAGCGCTGCGTTTCAAAGGCGCCCAGCGCGGAAACAATGGTGTCGTAAACCACGGAATGGCCGCGCTCGGACACCACGCGCGCAATGCACGCGGACAAAAACGTCTTGCCCAGCCCCGTGCCGCCGCGAAACAGCAGATTCTGCGACTCCGGGCCGAAGCCCAGCGCGTAATCGCAGCAGGTGTCGAACACGATCTCCATCATCTGCCGGGGGCTGATGCCGCTGGCGGGATCGGGCCGGTCCGAGTAAAGGCCGAGATCGAAGCTGCCGAAGCTCTCCTCCCCCAGCTTCAAAAGTGCGGAGAGGTCCTTGGCCTTCTCCTGCTCATACAAGGCCAGCAGACACGCGCACGCGCGCCCCTCCACAAAGCCGGTATCGCGGCATTTCGGGCACTGCCACGCGCCGTCGAGATAATCGATGGGCCAGCCGTTTTCCACCAGCGCCTCCGCCCGTTCGGCCTGCAGGTCAAGGCTTTCCTTTTCCAGCTGCGCCATGGTGCGGCCGTGGCCGCCCAGCGCGGTGTTCACAGCCTCGCCCATCAGCGCGGCGATGCGCCGGTCGAGCTCCTGTATGCGGGGAACGCGCGCATAAACCACGGCGTGGCGGCGGTCGTTCTCCGCCGCGGCAGCATCGCGGATGCGCTCTTTTTCTTTTCGGGCCAGACCCAGCAGTCTTCCGTCCATATCAGCTCTTCCTCACTTTTTCACGCAGCTTTTTCATGCGCTCAAATTCCTCGGCCGTGGGCCCCTGGGCCGGTTCCGCGCTGGCGCGGGCGGGCTTTTTGTCGCCGGAGGCGATCTCCGAAAGCGTGTGCAGACCCTTGGAATCCCAGGAGCGGATGATGCCGTCCATGTAGCGCCATTTCACGCCGCCCGTGTTGGTCACGGTACGCTCCATGGCCTCGGCGATGGCGGCGGGCTCAAAGCCCATGTCCAGCCAGGATTCCAGATAGCGGCGCTCCGTGGCGGTGAGTGTGCGGTCGCGGATGCCGAGCG
>CAYROZ010000069.1:0-10427 GCA_964426125.1 uncultured Oscillospiraceae bacterium | reverse complement strand
GATGACGGCCATGGCCGCCGCGCCGTTGGGGCCTTCGTACTGGCCGACGATGATCAGATCGGCTGTGACGTAGATGGAACTGATGATCGCGCTGCCCAGAGCGGCGAACAGATACTTGCGCCAGACCTTGCGGATGTCGCCGGTCAGAACATCGTTCATAGCGAAAACCTCCATGAAATTAGCTAGCTAAATTACTTTTCGATTCTATGATAGCATACATTTTTTTTAATTGCTATAGATATTGTGAAGAAAAGTGAAAAAGTTGTGCGGGACGAAAAAATCCGGCTCAGCACAGGGCTGAACCGGAATGGGGTGCTTATTCCTCGGAGATGGGGGGCTGTGCCTCGTCTGTTTCGCCGAGTCCTGCGGCGAAGCTCTTGACCTTGCCCAGTACCTCCGGCGCTTTTTCCTTCACAACGTCCGCCGTTTCGTGGTAGAAGTCGGCGGCGGCGCGAACGACCTCGCTCACAACGGCCTTTGGCTCCACGCTGCCGTTTTCGTCGGCAAAGCCGTCGGGATTGTTTTCCTTGACCTTTTCAGCGACCTTCATGGCGGCGGCGGTCGTTCCGGCGACTACGCCCACGCCCAGCAGCTTTTTGAAAAAACCCATGCTGTGACCTCCTTGCTTTCTTTTCCTGCGGCTATTATATCATAGTATGCCGCGCGCGGGCAATAAAAACCCGTGAAAAAGTTACAAAAACGTCACAAAACATCCCGGCTGTGCGTCTTAATACACAAAGGGCAATTAAGAAAGTCTTAACGTTTCGGCCTCTGGAATCTTAAACCGGGGCGCTGGTATCCTAAAGGCAGACAATGGGAGAGGGTGTGGAAAAGTGGACGCCTATGTGATCGACACGGCGGCGCTGCGCGGCAATGTGGAGCGGCTGCGGCAGGAAATGGGGCCGCGGCGCATCTATGCCGTGGTCAAGGGCGACGGCTATGGCCTGGGCCTTGCGCAGTACAGCCGTTTTTTGATGAGCTGCGGCGTGGAGCATTTTGCCGTGAGCGAACCGGCGGAGGCGCAGACGCTGCGGCTGGAGGGCTTTGAAGGCGAGGTGCTGATGCTGCGCTCCACTTCGGAGCTGCGGGAGCTCAAGGCGCTTCTGCGCGCCGGGGCAGTGTGCACGGTGGGCAGTGCGGCGGCGTATGAGCAGCTGGATAAAATGGTGCGGATGCTCGGCTGCCGGGCCGAGGCGCATTTGTACATCGACTGCGGCATGGGCCGTGAGGGCTTTTCCATGCGCGATCCGGAGCCGATGGCCGAGCTGTGCCGGCGCGAGGACGCGGTTTGCATCACGGGCGTGTATACGCATTTTCCGAATGTCGCCTCCGAGCGGGGCACGCGCCGCCGCTTTGAAGCGTTTTTGCAGGTCGTCGCGGCGCTGCGGGCGACGGGCTGGCAGGGTGTTGCCCACTGCGCGGCCTCGTGTGCGGCGCTGCGTTTTGCGGATATGCGCCTGGACGCCGTGCGGCTGGGAAGCGCGCTGCTTGGGCGTGTGGCCGGGCCGGAGCGCGAGCGGCTGGGCCTGCAGCCGGTGGGCTACATCGACGCGCGCATCGCGGCGGTCCAAACGGTCGCGGCGGGACAGACGCTGGGCTATGGCTCTGCGTGGCGCGCGCGGGTGGAAACGCAGGTCGCGCTTTTGAATGTGGGCTACTACCACGGCGTGGACATCGACCACGGCGCGGAGCCGGTGTGTCCGGGCGATTGTCTGCGCACGCTGGTGCGCACGCTGCGGCGGCTGCTTCGGCGGCAGAGACCCTCCGCGCTGGTGCATGGCCGGGCTGCGCCGGTGCTGGGGCGCGTGGCGATGCAGAACACCATGCTCGATGTGACGGGCTGCGGCTGCGCCGTGGGCGACCGGGCGATACTGCTGTGCAGTCCGCTGATGGTGCGGCATCTGCCGCGCGAGTTTATCTGAGCTTTCCCTAAAAAACGGGCAGGGGATACCGAACGGATCGGCGTCCCCTGCCTTTTGGCGCTTAAAACTGCCGCACAAGCTCCCGCCGCAGCCGCGCGATGATGCGCTTTTCCAGCCGGCTTATGTAGCTTTGGCTGATGCCGAGCCGGGCGGCTACCTCCTTTTGCGTCTGCTCCGTGCAGCCGTCCAGACCGAAGCGCATGAGAATGATGCTCCTTTCGCGCTCGGAAAGCCGCCCGATGGCCTGCATGAGCAGCTGCTTTTCCACGTCGTCCTCCATCGGGCGCGATACCTCGTCGCCATCGGTGCCGAGAACGTCCGAGAGCAAAAGCTCATTGCCGTCCCAGTCGGTGTTCAGCGGCTCGTCAAAGCTCACCTCGCCGCGCCGGGAGGACAGCTTTCGCAGATACATGAGTATCTCGTTTTCGATGCAGCGCGAGGCGTAGGTGGCGAGCTTTATGTTTTTGTCGCTGCGGAAGGTCTCCACAGCCTTGATCAGCCCGATGGTGCCGATGGAGATGAGATCCTCCAGATTCACGCCGGTGTTTTCAAAACGGCGCGCGATGTACACCACCAGGCGCAGATTGTGCTCGATGAGCGTTTGGCGTGCGCGGCCCTCGCCCTGCGAAAGGGCCGCGATGGCCTTGCTTTCCGCCGCACGGTCGAGCGGCGGGGGAAGATGGTCGCTGCCGCCGATATACAGGATGCGCCGGCCCCGCGCGGCCAGAAGCAGCCGCAGCTTGAACAAAATGCACTTGAGCATGGATAAACCTCCTTTTTTCCGGTGCTTATAATACGGCGCGGTATTCGCCGTCCGGATCGAGCGCCGCGTCCGTCACGGCCACGGCCAGATCGTCCCGAGCCTCGCCGTCCACGGTCACGCGCCCGGGCCGGAAGCACGGCAGAAGGCCGCTGCCGCCAAGGGAGGCGTAGGGGATGAGATGAAAGCCGTGCAGCGCGCGTACCGCGTCCGCGGGCGGCGCTTTGAGAGCGGACAGCTCGTTTGCGTCAAACAGCGCGGCCAGTGCCCCGGCCTCCGCCACCAGAACGCGCCGCCCTGTGAGCGGGTCATAAAGCTCGTTGCCGGTGTCGTGCAGGGCGCGCAGCGAGGCGCGGCGGCCGGAGCGCTCGATCACAACATTGTAGACGCAGCGATCCGTTTTCTGCCCTGCACGCCGGAACACGAGACTCACGCCCAGCCAGCAAACGGCAAAGGAAAGAGCCAGGGTTCGCATATCGAGCCGCACCAGCCGCCCGTCCGTGCGCCACACGCCGCGGTGCAGTCCCGCGGCCCATGCGGCCCCGCCAAACAGCACGGACAGCCCCAGAAACACGCCGAAGCTGCGCCACAGCTTCCCGTCGCGCCCGAAGGCGGCAAGACACATCCCCAGCGCCAAAATCCCCTTCATCACGCTGCCGTCCATCCACGCAAAGCCCGGCAGCAGCGACACGCAGCACCACCCGGAGCCCAGAACGGCGCTGAGCGCAAAGCGCGCCCGCCGCAGCGGCAGCGCGCACACCGTGGCCGTGCCGAGCAGCAGAAAATAGTCGATGGCCAGATTGAGCGCGAACAGCTCATCCACATACAGAACCTTCATGCGAAAAATATACCGCGCCGGATGCGCGAAGTCGGTTGAAATCGGCGCACGCTTATGGTAAAATTACTTTCGTATGGAATCCGACAGAAAATGTCTGGAACAGGGGGATGAACGATGAGTGAAAGCAAAGCGGCTTACCGGCGCGTGCTGCTGAAGATCAGCGGCGAGGCGCTTGGCGGCGAGAGCGGACGCGGCGTGGATTTTGACTTCCTCAAAAGCGTTTGCGAGGCGGTCATGGACTGCGTAAAGCAGGGCGTGCAGGTCGGCATCACAGTCGGCGGCGGCAACTTCTGGCGCGGCGTGAAGGACGGCGGCGGAAAAATGGAACGCACGCGCGCCGACCAGATGGGCATGATGGCCACCGTGATGAACTGTCTGGCACTGCAGGACTGCTTCATCCAGCTCGGCCAGCCGGCCCGCGTGATGACCATGATCAACATCAGCCCCGTGGCGGAGCTGTATGAGCACGACCGTGCCATCCGCCACATGGAAAAAGGCCGCGTGGTCATTTTCGGCTGCGGCACCGGTTCACCCTATTTCTCCACGGACACGGCCGCTGTGCTCAAGGGCGTGGAGATCGGCGCGGATGTTGTTCTCATGGCCAAGAATATCGACGGCGTTTACACCGCCGACCCCGCCAAGGATCCCACGGCCGTGCGCTATGACGAGATCCGCTACGATGAAATTCTGGAAAAGCATCTGGCTGTGGTCGATTCCACGGCGGCCTGCATGGGACGCGACAACGCCATGCCGCTGATGCTGTTCCGCCTTTCGCCGGAGGATATCCGCCGCGTGATCGCGGGCGAGAAGGCCGGCACCATCGTTCGCTGACAAAACAAACACGCTCCGCCTGCGCGGCGGAGGAATATAACGAATCAATAACGACAAGGAGGAATACCCCATGTCCGAACTTAAGGAATTTGAAGGCAAAATGAAAAAGGCGCAGGATTTCCTCGTCTCCCAGTTTGACTCCGTGCGCGCCGGCCGAGCCAACGCCGCCGTGCTCAAGGGCATCACCGTCGACTACTACGGCACGCCCACGCCCATCAACCAGGTCGGCTCTGTGTCGAACCCCGACCCCCGCACGCTGGTCATCACCCCGTGGGACTCCAGCGTTCTCAAGGGCATCGAAAAGGCCATCCAGTCGTCCGATGTGGGCATCAACCCCCAGAACGACGGCCGCGTGATCCGCCTTGTGTTCCCGCAGCTCACGGAGGAGCGCCGCAAGGAGCTGGCCAAGCAGGTGCGCAAACACGGCGAGGAGGCCAAGGTGGCCGTGCGCAACATCCGCCGCGACGCGATGGACTCCTTTAAAAAGCAGCAGAAGGCCGGCGAGATCACCGAGGACGACCAGAAACTGCTGGAAAAGGATCTGCAAAAGCTCACCGACGGCGCGATCAAGGAGATCGACCGCCTGACGGATGGGAAGGAAAAAGAGCTGTTTGAGATCGGCTGACAGATGAACGAAAAGAAGCTTACGGCGGAGGGGTCCAACGGACTCCCCCGCCATATCGCCATCATAATGGATGGAAACGGCCGCTGGGCCAGGCAGCGCGGCCAGGCACGCACGGCGGGCCATGTGGCCGGCGTGAGCGCGTTCCGGCGCATTGCGAACTACTGCAAGGACATCGGCGTGGAATACCTCACGGTCTATGCCTTTTCCACGGAAAACTGGCGCCGGCCGGCGGCGGAGGTCGCCGCGATCATGGGCCTGTTGGAAAAGCATCTGGTCGAGGAGCTTGAAAACCTTGAGCGCGACCGGCGGCGCATCCGCTTTTTCGGCGATCTTTCGGCGCTGTCGCCGCGGCTTCGCAAGCTGTGCGAGGACTGCGAAACGCGCTCGGCGGTGTATCCGGAGGGGCAGGTGAACATCTGCCTTAACTACGGCGGGCGCGATGAGATCGTGCGCGCGGCGAGGCGTTGGGCGGCGGACGGCTGTCCGGAACTGGATGAGACGCGCTTTTCGTCGTATCTGTGGTCCGCGGGCGTGCCCGATCCCGATCTGCTCATTCGTCCGGGCGGGGAAAAGCGCATTTCAAACTATCTTCTGTGGCAGAGTGCGTACACGGAGCTTTACTTCACGGACACGCTCTGGCCGGATTTCACCGAGCGCGATCTGGACGCGGCCATCGAGGCTTACCGGGGCCGTGAGCGCCGCTTCGGCGATGTGGGAAGGAGCGGAACATGATAAAAACAGTATCCATCCTCGGCTCCACCGGCTCCATCGGCCGTCAGTCGCTGGCGGCAGCGGAGCATCTGGGCGTGCGCGTGCGGGCGCTGAGCGCGCAGCGCGACATCAAACGCCTGGAGGAACAGGCCCGGCGGTATGAGCCGGAGTTTGTGTCCGTGTTCGATGAAGCGGCGGCGGCCCAGCTTCGCACGGCGCTGGCGGACACGTCCGTCCGCGTGGGCAGCGGCATGGATTCGCTGCGCGAGGCCGCAGCGATGAACGACTGCGAGGCCGTGGTCACGGCGGTGTCCGGCTCGGTGGGCCTTTTGCCCACGCTCGACGCCATCGCGCAGAAAAAGCGCATCTGCCTTGCCAACAAGGAAACGCTCGTTTGTGCGGGCGATATCGTGATGAAGGCCGCAGTGGATGCGGGCAGCGAGATCGTGCCCGTCGATTCCGAGCATTCGGCCATTTATCAATGCCTCGAGGGCCGGCGCGGGCAGCTGCGGCGCATTTTGCTCACGGGTTCCGGCGGGCCCTTCCGCGGAAAGACCCGCGCCGAAACGGCTTCGGTCACACCGGAACAGGCCGTCAGGCATCCCAATTGGAGCATGGGCGCGAAGATATCCGTGGACAGTGCAACGATGATGAACAAGGGCCTTGAATTCATCGAGGCGATGCATCTGTTTGCCGTCACGCCGGACGATATCGAGGTCGTGGTGCATCCGCAGAGCGTGATCCATTCCATGGTGGAGCTGGTGGACGGCACCGTGCTGGCGCAGCTGGCCGTGCCGGATATGGGTCTGCCCATCCAGTACGCCATGAGCTGGCCGGAGCGCGCCGCGTCGCCGTATGAGCGGCTGGACTGGAAAACCATGCGCGACTTCACCTTTGAAACGCCCGATTTTGAAAAAACGCCGTGTCTGGGCCTCGCCATCGAGTGCGCGCGGCGCGGCGGCAATGCCCCGGCGGTGATGAGCGCGGCGAACGAGACGGCGGTCGGCCTGTTTTTAGGACACCGGATCGGGTATAATGAGATTTACGACAGTGTTTTTGCGGCGGTGCAGGGCATAGAGTTTATCGACCGGCCCTCGCTGGATGATATTCTGGAATCGGACGCGGCGGCCCGCGAATTTGTCACGGCGCGCTACCAATAAGGAGACCCTATGAGCACGATCCTCTATATTCTCGTTGCAATTTTTGTTTTTGGCGTTTTGATCGGCATCCACGAGCTTGGCCATTTTCTGGCGGCGCGCGCCTGCGGCGTGACGGTGCTGGAGTTTTCCATGGGCATGGGGCCGGCGCTGTGGCAAAGGGAAACAAAAAGCGGCACAAAGCTGTCCTGGCGCGCGCTTCCCATCGGCGGCTTCTGCGCCATGGAGGGCGAGGATGAGGGCAGCGACGACCCCCACGCGTTCACAAATGCGGCGGTGTGGAAGCGCGCCGTGATCCTGTGCGCGGGCGCCTTCATGAACTTCGTGCTTGGCTTCGTGCTCATCTTTGCGTGCTTTTCCCAGCAGGACTCGTTCATGACGCCGCAGATCACGGCCTTCATGGACGGTTGTCCCTATGAGGGCGCGGACGCGTTTGAGCAGGGGGATGTCTTCTGGCGCATCAATGGCCGCCGCGTGTATTTCTCCGGCGATGTTTCCACGGGCCTGGCCCGCAGTGCGGACGACCGGCATGACATCGTGATCGTGCGCGACGGGGAGAAGATAAAGCTCGAAGGCTTTTATATGCCCAAGCGTGAATATGTGGATGAGGACACCGGCGAGACGGTGATGAAATACGGCTTTTATTTCGGCATGCAGGAAACGGGCTTTTTTGCGCAGGTGAAATACAGCTGGTATGAGGCGCTGGATTTCGTGCGCATGGTGTGGGAGGGCCTCGGCGACCTGATCACGGGCGCGGTGGGGCTCAACCAGATGAGCGGCGTGGTCGGCATCGTGGACGTGATCGCGGAAACCGGCAAGGCCTCGCCCACGGCGTATGCCGCCGTGCTGAACATCGTGTATCTGGCGGCGTTTCTGGCGGTGAATCTGGCGGTGATGAATATGCTGCCGCTGCCGGCGCTGGACGGCGGGCGCGTGTTTTTCCTGCTGGTCACGGCGGTGCTCGAGCGGCTTTTGCGCCGGCGCATCGACCCGAAATACGAGGGCTACATCAACGCGGCGGGACTGGTGCTGCTGATGGCGCTGATGGTGTATGTCATGTTCAACGACATCGTCCGCATCGTGACGGCCTGAGGAGGAGAGAGAAAATGACGCGAAACGAAACCCGACGCATCCATGTCGGCGGTGTGGCGGTCGGCGGCGGCGCCGCAGTCACGGTGCAGTCGATGTGCAGCACGAAAACGCAGGATGTGGCCGCCACGCTGGCGCAGATGCACCGACTCAAGGCCGCCGGGTGCGACATCATCCGCGTGGCGGTGCCGCACGAGCAGGCGGCGCGGGCCCTGCCGGACATTATGCGCGAAGCGCCCATGCCGGTGGTGGCGGACATCCATTTTGACCACCGACTGGCCCTCATGGCGGCGGACGCGGGCGTGAGCGCCGTGCGCATAAACCCCGGCAACATCGGCTCGACCGAGCGCGTGGCGGAGGTGGCCCGGGCCTGTGCGGCGGCGGGCATCCCCATCCGCGTGGGCGTGAACACCGGGTCGGTTGAAAAGCGGCTGCTGGCCAAATACGGCGGCCCCACGGCCGAGGCGCTGGTGGAATCGGCGGAAGGGGAGCTGGCCGCTTTGCGCGAGCTTGGCTTTGAAAACGTGGCGCTTTCCGTGAAGGCCTCGGAGGTCACCAAATGCGTGGCGGCCTATCGGCTTGCGGCGGAGCGCTTTGATTGCCCGCTGCATCTGGGCGTGACCGAGGCGGGGACGAGCTATGCGGGTCTTGTGGCCTCGGCCGCCGGGATCGGAACGCTTTTAAACGAGGGAATCGGCGACACCATCCGCGTTTCCCTCACGGCCGATCCCGAGGAGGAAGTGCGCGCGGGCATCGCCATTTTGAAGGCCTGCGGTCTGCGGCGCGGCGGGGTGCGCTTTGTGTCGTGCCCGACCTGCGGGCGCACGCGCATCGATCTGATCGGCCTGGCCAATGCCGTGGAGGCGCGCTTCGGTGCGCTGGAGCGGGATATCACCATCGCGGTCATGGGCTGCGAGGTAAACGGCCCCGGCGAGGCGCGCGAGGCGGATTTCGGCGTGGCCGGAGGCGACGGCTTCGGCAGCCTGTTCATCCATGGCGAGGTCGTGAAAACGAAAATACCGGAGGCGCAGCTGCTCGATGAGCTGGCGGCGCTGATCGAAGAGAATTGACATACATAAGGAACGAGAGCATTGGATAAGACGGATTTTCTGGAGATGTTCCCCTGCTGCGCGGTCATGAGCGCGCTGGCGGGCGGACTGGATAAGGCCTATGTCACGGCGGCGACCCTGCGGCGCGAAACGATGGCGCTGGAGGTGAACGCCTTCTTTGCCGCGCGTCCGGCCCCGGCGGACATCAGCGCGCTGGAGGGAATGATCGCGGCGGACTTCGGCGTGCCCACGGTGCGCATAACGGCGGATTTCCCGCGCGAGGAGCGCAAGACGGCGGTCTCCTCCGGCGGCGGAAAAAAGGGCGGCGCAGTGCTCTACGGCAAGGCCATCAAGGGCAAAACAACACCCATTTCCGAGCTTACGGCCGAGCTGACGCGCGTGAATGTGGAAGGGCGCGTGTTCGCCGCGGACAGCCGCGAGATCCAGCGCCTCGGCGCGCACGTTCTGCAGTTTGACATGACCGACGGCACCGGCTCTGTGCGCGTGTCGCGCTTTTTCTCCAAAGAGGACGACAGCAGTGTGATCGATAAGATCAAGCCGGGAATGTATGTCACCGTGTCCGGCGCGATGAAGTTTAACACCTACGACAAAGAGGTGGAGCTTGAGCCGCGCCACATCCAAACGGCGGACAAGCCGCCCATCCGCACGGACAAGGCCGAGGTGAAGCGCGTGGAGCTGCACGCACATACCCGCTTTTCCTCCATGGATGCGCTCAGCGACCCCGGCGATCTGGTCAAGCGCGCCGCGGCCTGGGGCTGGGAATCCATCGCCATCACGGACCACGGCGTGGTGCAGGCGTTCCCGGATGCCGGCTCCGCCGCCGGAAAGACCGGCGTGAAGGTCATCTACGGCGTGGAGGGCTATCTTTCCAACGATGTGGACGAGTTCGCCGCCGTGCGCGGCGAGGGCGATGCGCCGCTGGACGGGGAGTTCTGCGTGTTCGACATCGAGACCACGGGCCTTTCCGATCTGGACGACCGCATCACGGAGATCGGCGCCGTGATCTATCGCGGCGGCCGCATGGTCGATCACTTCCAGAGCTTCGTAAACCCCGGCCGCCCCATCCCGCCGCACATTCAGCGCCTGACCGGCATCCGCGACAAGGACGTATTCGACGCGCCGGATGAGGCGGAGGTCGTGGGAAAATTCCTCGATTTTGTCGGCGGACGGCCTCTTTGCGCCCACAACGCCGATTTTGACATCGGCTTCATCACGGCCGCGGCCGGACGCATGGGGCGGGACTTTCAGCCGCTTTACTGCGACACGCTGGCCATGGCGCAGAGCCTTTTGCCGGAGCTGAAGCGCTATAAGCTGGACATCGTGTCCGATTTTCTGGGGCTGCCGCCGTTTAACCACCACCGCGCCGTGGACGATGCCACGGTGTGCGCGCGGCTGCTGGAGGCTTTTATCAAGCGCCTGCAGGA
>CAYROZ010000068.1:0-10593 GCA_964426125.1 uncultured Oscillospiraceae bacterium | reverse complement strand
GGCCCTGGGCCGCCCGGCACGCATCCAGCTGTTCGCCCTGATCGACCGCGGCCATCGCGAGCTGCCCATCCGGCCGGATTTCGTCGGCAAGAACATCCCCACCGCCCACGGCGAGGTCGTGTCCGTGCGGCTGGAGGAGACCGACGGCGAAACCTGCGTGAAACTGTTTGAAAACAAATAAAAATAAAGAGAGAAAAAAGGAGAGCAAACCCATGAATCTTGTCTACGGCATCAAGGATCGGCCGAAATTTGGCCAGACCATCGTGTTCGCACTGCAGCAGCTGCTGGCCATCATGGCCGCCACCATCGCTGTGCCCAGCATCATCGGCAACGGCATGAGCCAGACCGCCGCTCTGTTCGGCGCCGGCGTCGGCACGCTGGTGTATCTGCTGTTCACCCGCTTCCGCAGCCCCGTGTTCCTCGGCTCCTCGTTCGCGTTCCTCGGCTCCATGGCCACCGCGTTCGCCGGCGCCATCAGCCTGCAGGTCGGCTACCTCGGCCTGGTCATCGGTGCAGCCTTCGCAGGCCTTGTGTATGTCGTTCTCGCCATCGCGGTCAAAGCGGCCGGCGTGAAGTGGATCGACAAGATCATGCCTCCTGTTGTTATCGGACCGACCGTCGCCATCATCGGTCTTAGCCTTTCCGGCAACGCCGTGGGCGACCTGGTGACCGCCACGGCCGGCGGCAGCACCTACCTGGCCCTCATCTGCGGCCTTGTGACCCTCGCTGTTACCATGCTGTGCTCCGTGTTCGGCAAGAAAATGCTCAAGATGATCCCCTTCATCATCGGCATCCTGGCCGGCTATGTTCTGGCTCTGATCTTCACGCTGATCGGCCGCGCCACCGGCAACGACGCTCTGCTCATCATCAACCTCGACCTGTTCAAGACCATCCAGTGGATCCCCGACTTCACCTTCGTTCAGGCGCTCAAGGGCGTCAAGGACATCGACGGCGCTTACATCGCCACCATCGCCGTGGCCTATGTGCCGGTCGCGTTCGTTGTGTTCGCCGAGCACATCGCCGACCACAAGAACCTCTCCTCCATCATCGGCACCGACCTGCTTGAGGATCCCGGCCTGCACCGCACCCTGCTCGGCGACGGCATCGGCTCCATCGCGGGCGCCATCTTCGGCGGCTGCCCCAACACCACCTACGGCGAGTCCATCGGCTGCGTGGCCATCAGCGGCAACGCTTCCGTCGTGACCATCCTGGCCACGGCCATCCTCGCCATCGTGATCTCCTTCTTCGGCCCCTTCGCCATGTTCCTGGCCAGCATCCCCAACTGCGTCATGGGCGGCGTGTGCATCTCCCTGTACGGCTTCATCGCCACCTCCGGTCTGAAGATGATCCAGGCAGTCGACCTCAACGAAAACCGCAACCTGTTCGTGGTGTGCGTCATCCTGATCGCCGGCGTCGGCGGCCTGACGGTCTCCTTCGGCCAGGTCACCATCACCTCCATCGCCTGCGCGCTCATCCTCGGCATCCTGACCAACGTCATGCTCTCCGGCAAGAAGAAGGCCGAGTAAAGAACAAACCACAAAACACAAATCGCAGCTGCATAACGCGGCTGCGATTTTTTATATTTAAATTGTAATATCCCCGAACTGCGTCCACGGCGTTTCCGGCGGCGGGGCAAGCGCAAAGTCCATGGTCTTGCCGCTTTCCGGATGCGTAAACGCCAGATGCGCCGACCACAGCGCGATGGGATGGCGGTCAAAAAAGCCCTGGCCATATTTCCGGTCGCCGGCCAGCGGCCACCCGCGCGAGGAAAACTGCACGCGGATCTGGTGCGTTCGCCCCGTGTGAAGCCGCACACGAACCAGCGAAAGTCCGTTCGTCTCATCCAGCCGCTCATAATCGAGCAGCGCCTCCTGCACGCCCTTGCCGGGCGCCGTGACCACACGGTTCATCCGCCGCGCGCCGTCGTATTGCAAAAGATCGCGCAGCTCGCCGCGCCCGGGCTCCGGCACGCCATGCACCACGGCGAGATATTCCTTGTGAAACCCGCCGGTGCGCATCTGCTCGGATAAGATCGCCGCGGCCCTGGCACTGCGCGCGAACACCATCAGCCCGCCCACGGCGGCATCGAGCCGGTGCACCGTGCGAACGCAGGCAGTCTCATCGCCCAGCTCCTGCCGCAAAAGAGCGGGCATTCCGCCGGGTTCGTCCGTGGAAAGCACGCCCGCAGGCTTGACGGCCACAAGTATTCTTCTGTCCTGATAAACAATGTCCATAAGCCCCATTATAACCGCCGCCGCGCCGCGGCGCAAGATTGATAATGCGCCGGATCGATGGTATAATAATTGTGTATGACTCCATCAAATCGGAAGGCAGGTGCTCGTTTCATGTCCCGCATCGGATTGTTTGAAGCCATCGGCCCGTGGATGGTCGGCCCATCGAGCTCCCACACCGCCGGCGCGTGCTCCATCGCGCTGACCGGACGGCGGCTGTTCGGCCGCGACCCGCAGGAGCTTGACATCACGCTATATGGCTCGTTCGCCCAAACCGGGCGCGGCCACGGCACAGACCTTGCGCTGCTGGGCGGCGCGATGGGCATGGAGCCGTGGGACGAGCGCATCCGCGACAGCCGGGCCATCGCGGACTCGCGCGGCATCCGCTGCGTCATCCGCACCGACCCCGACACGCCCACGGAACACCCGAACACCGCCGACATCGTTTTCGCGGACGCGCAGGGCTCGCTGTCCGTGCGCGGCGAGAGCGTGGGCGGCGGCAAGATATGCATCCGCCGTCTCGACGGCGTGGACGTCGCCTTCACGGGCGAATTTCCCACGCTCATCGTGGCCCACCGGGACGAGCCCGGCGCACTGCATTTCATGACGGGCGTTTTGGAAAAATACGATTTGAACATCGCCTCGCTGCGCTGCTACCGCGAAAGCCGCGGCGGCCGGGCCTACGCCGTGATCGAATCCGACAGCCGCATCGATGAGGATGTGCTGGCGGATATGCGCCGGGGCGAGATGATCACAAACACCCTGCTTCTGCAGGTTTGAGGAGGACGGCCATGGAGATCACAAGCGGCGCGGCGCTGCTGGCGCTGTGTGAACAGCAGTCGCTTCCCATCTCGGCGCTGGCAAGGCGCATCGAGGCGGAAAACGAGGGTGTGAGCGAAGCGGACGTCTCCGCGCGGATGCGCCAGTCGATGGACGTGATGCGCCAGAGCTACACCGAGCCGATGGACCATCCCCGGCGGCTGATCGGCGGCATGATCGGCGGCGAGGGCGGACTTCTGCGCGCGCATTTTTTGCAGGGAAAATCCATTTTGGGCGAGTGCTTTTCCAAAATCGTGTCGCGCTCGATGGCGGTTTTGGAGCAAAACGCCTCCATGGGTCTGATCGTGGCGGCCCCAACGGCGGGCTCCGCCGGGGTTTTGCCGGGCACGATCTTCGCCCTGCAGGAGGAATTTGACCTTTCGGATGAGGCCGTGGAAAACGCGCTTTTGTGCGCCGGGGCCATCGGCTGCATTTTCATGCGCAACGGCTCGGTTTCCGGCGCGGAGGCCGGCTGTCAGGCCGAGGTGGGCGCGGCGTCCGCCATGACGGCGGCGGCCGTGGTGGAGCTGTTCGGCGGCACGCCGAAGCAGTCGCTGGACGCGGCGGCCGTGGCCATGACGAATCTGCTGGGGCTGGTGTGCGACCCGGTGGCGGGGCTGGTGCAGTGCCCGTGCCAGACGCGCAACGCCCTCGGCGCAGCAAACGCCGTGATCTGCGCGGAAATGGCGCTGAGCGGCATGGCCAGCTTCATCCCCTTTGACGAGATGGTAGCGGCGCTGTATTCCGTGGGGCGCAAGCTTCCGCCGGAGCTGCGGGAAACCGCGCTGGGCGGCTGCGCGGCCACGCCCACCGGCGAGCGCTGGCGGCAGAAAATTTTTGGCTCGGAGCCAGAAGGAACATATAATGTATAAGCAGCTATTTTCAAGCTTTTTCCGCATCGGGCTGTGCTCGTTCGGCGGCGGCTACGCCATGCTGCCGCTTTTGCAGCGCGAGATCATCGACAAGCGCGGCTGGGCCACGCAGGAGGAGCTGGCCGACTACTACGCCGTGGGCCAGTGCACCCCCGGCATCATCATGGTAAACACGGCCACCTTCATCGGCTATAAGCAGCGCGGCGTGCTCGGCGGCATCGTGGCCACGCTTTCGGCGGTGCTGGCGCCGTTTTGCATCATTCTGCTCGTGGCCGCGCTGCTCGGCAATTTTTCGGAGCTGCCGGTTGTGAAAAATGCATTCGCGGGCGTGCGCGTGTGCGTGGCGGTGCTCATTTTCCGCGCCGTTTTGAAGCTTTATAAAAACGCCGTGCCCGACCGCTGGGCCTTCGGGATCTTTTTGGTCGTTTTGTTCGTCAGTATACTTACAAGCGCGTCGCCAGTGCTGCTGGTGCTGGCCGCAGGGCTTGCAGGCGTGGTTTTGAAGGTTTGGAGGCAGGCGGCGAAATGATCTATCTGCGTCTATTCTGGGAATTTTTCAAAGCCGGTCTGTTTTCCATCGGCGGCGGCTTGGCCACGCTGCCGTTTTTGTACGACATGGCGGGCCGCACCGGCTGGTTCACGGCCTCGGACGTGGCCGACATGCTGGCCATCGCGGAATCCACGCCCGGCCCCATGGGCGTGAACATGGCCACCTACACCGGCTTTTCCGTGGCAGGTCTGGCCGGGAGCCTCTGCGCCACGCTGGGACTGATCGCGCCGGGCATTATCGTCATTTTGATCATCGCGGCGTTTCTGGCCCGCTTTCACGAAAACCGCTATGTGCTGGGCGCGTTTTACGGGCTGCGTCCGGCCTCCGTGGCCCTCATCACGGGCGCGGGCATTTCCGTGGCGGTCCAGGCGCTTTTTGTCACGGAGGGCTATGCCTCGCTTGCCGGCATTTTCAATTGGCCCGCCATCGCGCTGGCCGCGGTTTTGCTGCTGGCCACAAAAAAACTGGAAAAGCTGCATCCGATCGTATTCATTGCCTTCTCCGCCGTGGTGGGCGCGGTGTTCCGCTTCGCCGGCGCGTGAGAGCAAATTATAAAAAAGGAGAGAATACCATGTCTGTTCCCGACTATCTGCGTTTCAACAGCGATTATATGGAAGGCGCGCACCCCGAGATCCTGCGGCGGCTGGGCGAGGAAAACCTGCTAAAGCACCCCGGCTACGGCGAGGATGACCTCTGCGAGGCCGCGAAGGAGAAGATCCGCGCCGCCTGCGGCTGCCCCAATGCGCGGGTGGAGTTCCTCGTGGGCGGCACGCAAACGAACGCCACCGTGATCGACGCGCTTTTGCGCAACTGGCAGGGCGTGGTGGCCGTGTCCACCGGTCACATCGCGCTGCACGAGGCCGGGGCCATCGAAGCTTCGCGCCACAAGGTCCTCGCCGTGCCCGGCGGCCCGGACGGCAAGCTGACCGCCAAGGTGCTGGAGGAACATCTGGCCGCTTACTGGGCCGACGGCGACCGCGAGCACATGGTGGAGCCGGGCATGGTGTACATATCCCAGCCCACGGAGCACGGCGCAGTGTATTCCAAGGCGGAACTGACGGCGCTGCACGACATCTGCCGCCGCTACGACATCCCTCTGTATGCCGACGGAGCGCGGCTTGCCTATGCGCTGGCGGCGGAGGGCGCGGATGTGACGCTGCACGATCTGTGCGAGCTGACGGACGCGTTTTACATCGGCGGAACAAAGTGCGGCGCGATGATCGGCGAGGCCGTGGTGTTCCCGAATCCGGATATCGTGAGCCATTTTGTCGCCCAGAAAAAACAGCACGGCGGTCTTTTGGCCAAGGGCTGGCTGCTGGGGCTTCAATATTACGTTTTGTTTACAGACGATCTATATTTGGAGCTCGGAAAAAACGCCATCCACAAGGCCTTGCGCCTGCGGAATATTTTGACATCCAAGGGCTACACGCTGTATTACGACTCGCCCACGAACCAGCAGTATGTGCTGCTGGAAAACGAAAAAATGCGGCAGCTTGCGGAAAAATGCGCCTTCGCCTTCTGGGAAAACGCGGACGAGAACCATACCGTCGTTCGCTTCTGCACCAGTTGGGCCACTACCGACGAGCAGCTCGACGCGCTCGAGGCAGCACTTTGACCAATTTATCGTGGAGCCGATTCTGCATTTTTGACTACATCTTGTATTTGACAAACCAACAGACATCCGGTAAAATGTAGCTGGGATAGTGCCTTCCTGCGGCCTGTTTCGGAAATTCTTAATTTATTGAAACAGCGCTTGACAGGAACCGCGCTTTCTCGTATAATAATTTGTAACCATTTTGTATCTTTTGTTTTGTTTTTGAGATTTTCTTCGCGGAGGTCTGCTTATGAGAAATAGATGGAAACGATCGCTCGCCATACTGCTGCTTGTGGCCACGCTGGTCTCGCTGCTCGGGACCGGTGCCTTTGCCGCGGGCGGTGAGAGCGCGGCACCCGCACCGCAAAGCGACGCCACACCGGCTCCCACCGCGGAGGCCGCCCCGTCCGATGGCGAAAAGGATACCCCCTCCGCCGGCAGCAGCGAGGAGGCGGGCACCAAGGCGGCCTGCACCGTTACCTTCTATGGCTACGCCAAGGACCAGAAGCTCGCAACGCTCACCAAAAACGTTGGCGAAACGCTCACGGCGGAGGACATCCCCACCGGCGTGTCACACTGGCTGGCAGACAGCGGTTCCGGCGACCCGGTCGGCATGGAGCCCGACGCGCTGGTCGGCATGACGATCAACACCAACTATACCTTCCGCGCCGCGTATAAAGTCACCTACTGCTACACCGGTGCCGACGGCGCCGATGTGACGAGCTTTGAGTATGTTCTGCCCGGGGCCACCGGCTCCCACATCCCCTCCGGCGTTGAGCGCTGGACCACGAAAGAGGGCGGCGAATACACCGCTGAGAGCATTCTTGGCGTGACCCACGCCATCAGCGACGCAACCTTCTACGAATACAAGGAAGGCGAAACGGCCGAAGGCATCGTGACGCTCACCATCAAGGACTACGACGGCAACACCATCGGCACCATCGAACAGGACGCCGGTGCGGAGATCGAAAGCTCCAAAACCATTGACTTCAGCAAGCTCGGAGTCTCCGGCTGGATCATGCAGTATGAGGGCGAGGAGGAAACGACAAGCTGTCACTCCTACACCCCCACCTTCAAGCCCGTGAAAAACGCCACCATCTATGCCGCGTACTATGTGACCTACTGCCCCCCGTACGGCGAGGGCACGCACGCCGGCGAGCTGGTTCTCAAGGGCGAAAAGCCCATCGAAACACCGCCGCAGGTCAATCTGGGCGGCAAAGTGATCACTGTGGCCGGCTGGCTTGACAGCGAGGGCAAAACCGTTGACCCGAAAACGCAGGTGATCACCGCGGACACCGCCTACTACGCGCAGTACTATCTCTCCCTCAACACCGATCCCACCGTGGCCTACGTCAACGGCGTGGCCGATGCGTCCGGGTACACTTACACCTTCCAGCCCGATGGCAGTCTCACCCGCGCGCAGGCCGCAAAGCTGCTTTACGAGCTGCTTGACCCCGTGATCAAGGAGACCTCCGGTCCGAAGAACGTCTCCTTCCCCGACGTTCCCGCCCCTGGGAGCAGCAACTCCCGCTGGTTCTCCACGGCCGTCTACCATCTGGCCTCCTACGGTCTGCTCAACGGCACGGGAACCGGCAAATTTGAACCCGACAAGCCGATCACCCGCGGCGACTTTGTCACCATCGTAAGCCGTCTGTTCCCCACGGAGACCTACACGGGCACCAGCCCCTTTGCAGACGTTACAAACACAAAGGCCTCCTACTATAACGCCGTGATGACAGCGGCCTCCAAGGGCTGGGTCAACGGCTATACGACCTCCAAGGGTGCTTACTTCTATCCGAACAACCCGATCACCCGCGCCGAGGCCGTGAAGGTCCTCAACCACGTGATCGGCCGCACCCCCACCGAGACGGACAAAGCCCGCATCGATGGCTACGACTGGACGCCCTATGTGGATATCAACAGCAGCTGGGCCTACTATGAGATCATGCAGGCCGCGACCGGCTGCGGCCACAGCCTCCCCTCCACCAATATGTCCGCCGGCCGCCACAAGATCAAGCTCAACGGCAGCGAATACTATGTCTTCGTAACCAAAGCCGGACAGCTCTCCTCTGTCGACGCCGGTCTGAATGTAATGCTGGACGGCAAGAGCTACTACTTCACCTCGGCCGGCGCCACCGCGCCGGTATACTCCGAGGGTCTCTTCAATACCGGTGAAGACCTGTATCTGCTCAGCTCGGACGGCTCCGTCATCCGCGAGCCGAAGTCCGGCTACGACACGCGCGTGTATGAGTACAACAACCGTATGTACTACATTCAGGAGGACGGCACCCTGCTGCAAAACGAGAAATTCGGCGTTTTGTATTTCGGTTCAAACGGTGCCTATACCTCCGGCGAAAAAACGCTGGACGCGTGGGCCAACAGCTTTGTCATTTCCCACAACCTCATAAACAACAACAAAACCCAGGAAAACAAACTCCTTGCCGCTTACATTGCCATTCGCGACTATCCGCTTGAGCGCTACGGCGACGGCCGTGCCGGTTATTATCGCACTGCCGGCATCAGCACAAAATCATACCAAGCTGTGGCCACCACGTTTTTGCGCGACGCTCGCGGCACCTGTGCGGAATGGGCCTGCGCCATGGTATTTATAGCCCGTCGACTTGGCTATCAGGCAGCCGTGGCAGAAGGCTATATTCGAAACGGCGCATTCCACATGTGGGAAGTCATCAAAATTGGAAACAAAAAATACACCCTTGATGTGGAACAGGAATGGGGCCGTATGTACAGCTACTACAATTCCGGCCGCTCTGACCGCGACTGCTGGAAGATGACCTATGCTCCCGGCGAGTACATAAAATATGGTACCCGCTTTGCCGGCACCACCAACGGCAGTTACTGGGCTGGCACCACAAACGCCTGGTCTCCATACAAATACAACAGCACAAGCTTCGGATTCTGAGTCACTGCACACCCTCAACAAATCGCTAACGCCGCGCCCAGCGCGCGGCGTCAGCCTTTACAGAAAATTAAAATTTACCCACCAAACACCGCTTGACCATCGGCCCCTTTGCCGCTATAATGGTGAGCGCAAAAAAGAAAGATTTTAGGAGATAAACATGAAAAAGATCCTTCCCCTTCTGATGATCGTCTGCCTTCTGGGCAGCTTTGCCGCCTGCGGCCAGCAGGAAGAGGCTGTCGCCATCATCACGCCCGAACCCGTTTCCTCCCAGCCCGGCGAACAGGCCGAGCAGGCCCAGGTCGTCGTGCCCGACGTTGCTCCCGCAGACCAGGGCGAAGCGCCCACCAACGGCGAAAGCGCTGACAGCGGCCAGGACCGCCGCAACGATTCCGGCTCCACCACGACCGGCACCACGACCAACACCAACACCGACGATGGCGGAAACACCGATGACGTCGACAAGCTCTCCGTCGCCCAGGGCTATATTGGCTCCAGCATCAGCGCTCTGCAGAGCGCGATCGGATCTCCGAACGCCACGGAATACGTGGAAAGCTGCTTGGAAGACGGTCTGATGGAAGGCATGCTCTACTACGATGGCTTTATGGTATGGACTATCCAGTATCCGGACGGCTCTGAGATCGTCAAGGGCGTTTCCTGAGAAAACCGCATACAGCAAGTGCCGCGCTCCCGATCGGAGCGCGGCACTGTTTTGTTTTAGCGGGCGCGGATGAGCTCCTTCAGCCCGTCCTGCAGTCCCCGCACCGTCAGCGGATACATGGGCACCATGTCCTTGAGGATCTTCACCGTCTCGCTGCCGTAACCGAAATCCCAGCTGCGGGGATTGAGCGGATTGAGCCAGATCATACGGTCGTAGCGGTTTTGGAAGCGCTCGATCCATTCGATGCCAGGGTGCTCATTGTAGAAATAATAGTCCTGACAGCCACCGGGGCTGAGCAGCTCATACGGCGCCATGGAGCCGTCGCCTACCACGATGACCTTGTAATCCTGCTTGAGATTGGAAAGCACCCACTCCGTTTCCACGCTCACGCCGCGCGTGCACGCGGGCGTTGTGTAAAGATAATCGTAAAAGCAGTTGTGGAAATAGTAGATGCGCAGGTCCTTGAACTTCGATTCGCGGCTGACGGCCTGAAACAGCGAGGAGCACAGCTTGGAAAACGGCCACATGCTGCCGCCGGAATCGAACAGAAGCAGCAGCTTCACGCTGTTGCGGCGGGGCCTGTCAAACACCAGCTTGAGGCGTCCTGCGTTGTCGCCGGTTTTTTTGATCGTTTCGTCCAGCTGCAATTCGTCCTTCGGCCCATCCTCCAGCGAGGAAAACTGCCGCAGACGGCGAAAGGCCACCTGAAACTGGCGTGTTTGCAGGACCTGATCGTCGCGGAAATCGCGGAAATTGCGGTCGCCCGCCACCTGCACGGCGCTGCGGCTGCGGCCCTGCCCGCCCACGCGGATGCCCCCGGCGTATTGGCCGCTGTTGCCGAAGGGCGAGCGCCCGCTCGTGCCCACCCAGCGGCTGCCGCCGTCGTGGCGCTCATGCTGCTCGCGCAGACGCTGCTCGAACATCTCGCGGATGGTGTCGATGTCCAACC
>CAYROZ010000067.1:0-10657 GCA_964426125.1 uncultured Oscillospiraceae bacterium | reverse complement strand
GATGTGCTGCTTCATGCGCGGGCAGACGCCATTCTTGGCGCGGCGGCGCTGGGCGATATCGGCAAGCTGCTTCCGGACAGCGCCGCATGGACCGAGGGGATGGACAGCCGTCTGATCGTAAAGGGGGCGGCGCAGGCCGCGCGCGAGGCGGGCTATGAGATCGAAAACTGCGACTGCACCATTCTGGCCCAGAAGCCAAAGCTTGCCCCATACATTGAGCAGATGCGCCAAAACATTGCCGAAACGCTTTCGCTTGATCTCTCGGCCGTGAGCGTAAAGGCCACCACCGAGGAGCGCATGGGCTTTACCGGGCGCGAGGAGGGCATTTCCGCCCACGCCGTGGTGCTGCTTCGCTGACACAGACGATATTCCTTCCGCATACAATGGCTTGTGACCATGGCGGGAGGAATTTTTTATGTATTTGTTTATGAGCAAAAGCCTTACCTATGCGCAGCGGAGCGCCCGGGTTCTGGAACGGCGGGGGATCGGCGCGGTCGTGATCCGCTCGCCGCGGGAGCTGTCGTCGGGCGGCTGCGGCTACTGCGTGCGCGTGGCCGGGAAGCATTATGCGCAGGCGTGGGATATCCTGCGGGCGGCGGCGCTTGAGCCGGTGCGCGTTTTCCGCGCGGAGCCGGATGGCTACACGGAGGTGACGGCATGATCTACCTCGACAGCGCGGCCACTTCCTTCTATAAGCCGCCGTGCGTGGCGCAGGCCGTGATGCAGGCGCTGGAAAACGCGTCCAGTCCCGGCCGAGGCGGCTATCCCAGCGCCATGCGTGCAGCGGATATCCTGCTGGACTGCCGGATGGAGCTGCAGGAGCTGTTTCATGTTCCGCAGCCGGAGCAGGTGGTGTTTTGCTCCAATGCCACTCATGCGCTCAACATTGCGGTGCGTTCGCTGGTAAGCTCCGGCGACCGCGTGGTCGTGTCCGGCTATGAGCACAACGCTGTGACAAGGCCGCTGTATGCGGCGGGAGCCGAACTTGATGTTGTGCGCACGCCGCTTTTTGACAGCGAGGCGATGGTCGAGCAGTTCCGCCAAAAGATCCCCGGCGCGGCGGCGGTTTTCTGCACCCATGTTTCAAACGTGTTTGGTTATATCCTGCCGGTCGGGCGCATCGCGGCCCTGTGCCGGAAGCACGGCGTGCCCTTTGTGCTCGATGCGTCACAGTCTGCCGGAGTGCTGCCGATCGATTTTGCGGCGCTGGGAGCCGCCTTTTGTGCCATGCCGGGCCACAAGGGTCTGCTTGGGCCGCAGGGGACCGGCGTATTGCTGGTGGGCCACGGCGCAACACCGCTGCTTTACGGCGGCACCGGCTCCAACAGCGCTTACGCGGAAATGCCGGATTTCCTTCCGGATCGGCTGGAGGCCGGAACACACAATGTTCCGGGCATCGCCGGGCTTCTGGCCGGATGCCGCTGGATACGCGAGCGCGGCACGGATGCCATCCTGGCTTACGAACAAATGCTTATGCGGCGAATGACGCGGAATATTGCCGCAAACGACCGGCTTGAAATATTCGCTTCCGATTCTGCGGCGCTGCAAAGCGGCGTTTTGTCCCTTCGCTTTCGCGCCATGGATGTGGAAACAGCGGCGCAGGCGCTGGCCGCCAGGGGCGTTGCCGTCCGCGCAGGGCTGCACTGCGCACCGCAGGCCCACAAAACGGCGGGGACACTGGAAAGCGGGACGCTGCGCATCAGTGTTTCTCCCTTTAACACGCCCCATCAGATCAGCGCCGCCGCCGGATATTTATCAGAGCTCAGCGGATAATTTGCCTTGCCATGCAAGAGTATTTGTTATATAATGAGATAATAAGCAAAAAGTATAATGAGGTTGCTTATGCAAAAGATAGCAAGTTTTTTAATGGAATCCGTTCGTCTGCTCGGCTCCATCGGTTTGGCCGATGTGGTCGACATACTCATCATCGCCGTGGGCATCTATTGGCTCATCGGCTTCATTCGCCGTACCAATTCCACCCGCGTGGCCACGGCGATCGTGCTTTTGGTGCTGGCGCTGTGGCTGTCCGGCGAGCTGAATCTGAGCATGACGAACTATGTTCTCAAAACGGTTTTCGACATCGGCGTGCTGGCGGTGCTGATCCTGTTTCAGCCGGAGGTCCGGCGTGCGCTGGAAAAGGTGGGCAGCAAGAGTCTGTTCATCTTCGGCCGCGACCAGATCACAACGACCGACTCGGCCATCATGCAGACGGTTTTTGCCTGTGAGGCCATGTCGCGCAGCCATACCGGCGCGCTGATCGTTTTCGAGCGGGACAACCGCCTGGCCGAGGCCATCAACTCCGGCACGATCCTTGACGCCAAGATATCCGCGGAGCTTCTGCGCAACATCTTTTACGACAAGTCTCCGCTGCACGACGGCGCGGTCATCATCAAGGACGGCCGCATTTCAGCCGCCGGCTGTATGCTTCCGCTGTCGTCCAACGGCAATCTCAGCCGAGATCTTGGCATGCGCCACCGCGCGGCTCTCGGCATCAGCGAGCAGTCCGATGCGGTCGTGGCCATCGTGTCGGAGGAGACGGGCGCCATTTCGCTGGCCGTGGACGGTATGCTGAAGCGCCATCTGAGCCAGGATACCTTTGAGGCCCTGCTGCGAAACGAGCTGCTCGCCGCCGAAAACGATCCGGACAAGTCCTTCTGGAAACCGAGAAAGCAAAAGGAGGATGAAAATGCGGCAAAATAAAAACGGCAGAGCCTGGATCAAGCAGCTTTTTGCAAACCGCATTTTTGTGGCGGCGCTTTCCGTGTTTGCCGCCGTTTTGATCTGGTGCTTTTACACAACGACCTACGGTGCGAAGGAAACGCGCACCTTTTCCGGTGTGGAGGTAAGCTATGCCGGCGAAGCCACAATGCGTGAATCGCTGGGGCTTATTCTGACAAACGAGGACACAGAAACCGTGACCGTCACGGTAACGGGCCCGCGCCGCTACATCGCAAACCTCACAGCGGCCGACCTAACAGCCTCGGTTGATCTGACCCGCATCACCCGCACGGGCGACAAATCGCTCAGCTACTCGCTGGTTTACCCCAGCAACGTTGATTCCTCTGCCATGAGCGTCACGCGGAAAAGCCCGGAATATGTCTCGCTCACGGTTTCCAAGCTTTCCACAAAGCAGGTGCTTGTAAAAGGTGAATTTGTGGGCACGACCGAGACGGGCTATGTGGTCGACAAGGAGCTTTCCTTTGAACCCTCCACCATAACCATGACCGGGCCGGAGGAGGAGCTGGCACTGATCGACTGCGCCTTTGTTACCATCGACCGCGAGGATGTCAAATCCAGCTTCACAGCCGAATCCACGTTCCTGCTGCGCAGTGCGGACGGCGAGACACTGGAATTTGACGACATACAGTGCGACGCGGAAACGGTATCCGCCGCGCTGACGATCAACATGATGAAAGAGGTCGCGCTGGATGTTACACTGGTCGAGGGCGGCGGCGCCACGGCGGCCAACGTGGTCAAGACCATCGAACCGAGCAGCATCATGCTCGCCGGCGACAGCGCCACACTGGCCGGTGTGAACACGATCTATCTCGGCACCATCGATCTAGCGGACTACCAGACCTTCCCGGAAACGGAATACACCATCACGCTCCCGAACGACACGGACAACCTGTCCGGCGTGACCACGGCAACGGTCTCGCTTGATTTCACCGGCCTTTCCACCGCCTCCTTTACCGTTTATAACCTTGAATACATCAACTGCCCGGAGGGCTATTCCGCGGCCATCATGACTCTCGGCATCCCGGTCACGATCCGTGCGCCGGAGGAAACGCTGGCCCAGATCACAAGCAACAACCTGCGGGCTGTGGCCGATCTGAGCGACATTACCGTCACCAGCCGCGCGCCAACCACGATCTATGTGGACGGCTTCCCCGATGCCGGTGCGGTCGGCGATTATACCATGACCGTTGTGATGACACAGGAGGATACGCAGTGACGCAAAACGGCGTTGTTACCCGAAAACTCGATAACGGCAGGGCAGAGGTGTCCGTGCTTCGCGGCACAGCCTGCGGCGGCAACTGCGGCAGCTGCGAGGCCTGCCAGTATAACTCCCACATTCTGCTGGAAGCGGAAAACCTCATCCACGCTTCCGAAGGCGACCGCGTGGTCGTTGCCAGCAGCACCTCCGGCATCATGGGTCTGACCTTCTTTGTGTATATGCTTCCGCTTGCCGCGTTTTTTGTGTGCTACGCCATCGCGTATGCGCTCGGCTGCACGCAGGGCCTTTGCATCGCACTGAGCTTTGCGGGACTCGCGCTCGGCGCGCTGGCTGTGGTTTTGATCGGACGGCGGAAAAAAGCCCCCCGCTACGAGCTGACGGGTTATATCCGCTGATGTACGGCTATGTACGACCGCTCAAGGGTGAGCTGAAGGTATCGGAATACGAGGCCTTCCACGGCATTTACTGTGCTCTGTGCCGGGAGCTGTCCCGCCGCGGCGGCTTTTGCGCCCGCTTTGTGGTAAACTACGACTTCACCTTCCTGGCCATGCTGTTGTCGCGCTCCGGGGAGATACGCTGCGAGAAGATGCGCTGTCCGGCGCGTCTGTGGCGCAAGCGAAGCTGCGTGTGCGCGGACTCCTCGCTGGCCAGGGCGGCGGACGAGAGCATCGTCCTCGCGTGGTGGAAGCTTACGGACGCGGTGGCGGACTCCGGCTTTGGCAAGGCGCTTGTCTATCGCATGGTGCGCGCACTGCTGAAACCGGCCTACCGCAAAGCATCGGCGGCGCAGCCGGCTTTTGCCGGAACCGTGCAGCACTGTCTTGCGGAGCTTGCCGCGCTGGAAGCGGAAAAGGGCCCAAGTCTGGACGCTGCGGCGGATACCTTCGCCCGCATCTTACAGGCGGCGGCCATGGACGAGCCGGAGGAAAACCGACGCCGCGCTCTGCAGGCGCTTATGTATCAGCTGGGCCGGTATATCTATATTCTCGACGCGGTGGACGATCTGGCAGGGGACCGCAAAAGCGGTTCGTATAATCCGCTGGCCATTCGCTATCCCGGCGAAAGCGGCGGTCTTACCTCCGAACAGACCCAGTCGATCCGCGCGCTTTTGTGCCAGTCACAAAACAGCATTGCAGCGGCCTTCGCGCTGCTGGATGAAAACGCGTGGCAGAGCATTCTTTCAAACGTTATCTATTATGGCCTCCCATGGGCTTCGGAATCGGTGCTCAGCGGGAGCTGGAACAAGAGAAAAAATCGACAGGAGAGCCTATGAACGATCCTTACAGCACGCTGGGCGTTTCGCCCCAGGCGAGCGACGACGAAGTGAAAAAAGCCTATCGCGATCTCGCGCGCAAGTATCATCCCGATAACTACGCCAACAATCCTCTGGCCGATCTGGCGCAGGAGAAGATGAAGGAGATCAACGAGGCCTACGACACCATCCAAAAGCAGCGCGAATCCGGCTCGTCCGGCTATTCCGGCCAAAGCTACGGCGGCACGCAGGGCGCTTACCAGCGCCAGAGCAGCTCCTACAGCAGCGCAAACCCGCAGTATGCCCAGATCCGCAATCTGATCAACGCCGGCAATCTTGACCAGGCGCAGTCCATGCTCAACAACATCCAAACGCACGATGCCGAATGGAACTATCTCATGGGCAGCATCTACTGGCGGCGCGGCTGGATGGACGAGGCCAGCCGCTATTTCCGCACGGCTGCTTCCATGCAGCCGAACAACCCGGAATATCGCGATGCCATCAACTATATGAACCGCAGCGGCCAGGCCTACTACAACCCCAACTTTACCGGTTCGCAGATGAACCAGCAGGATATGTGCAACTGCTGCTCCAATCTCATCGTGGCCGACTGCTGCTGCGAGATGATGGGCGGCGACCTGATCCCGTGCTGCTGAGATGAACAAGCGCACCAAACGAATGGCCCGGCTTGCCGTTTTGGCCGCTCTGGGCGTTGCCTTTTTGTTCCTCGGCTCGATCCTTCCCTCGGCGCAGCTGGCTGTGACCGCGCTGGCCGGGTTCTTTGCCGCGGCGGCGCTGATGATGTATGGCTTCGGCTGGGCCATCGGCGTGTATGTTGTAACAGCGGCACTGGCGCTGCTGGTTTTGCCGGCAAAGGAATGCGCCATTCTCTACGCCGCGTTCTTCGGGCTGTATCCGCTTCTGAAGGCTTTCCTGGAAAGCCGCATCCATGCGCAGACGCCCTGCTGGGCTGCCAAGCTTGCTGTCTACTCGCTTGCCTTTCTGGCGTGGTGGCTGCTTGCGGCGGGCATCGGTCTGCCGGAGGGGATCTTGTCGCACTGGTATGTGCTGTGGCCGCTGGGCGCGGCCGCCTTTGCCGCGTACGACATCTGCTTCAGTTTTCTTGTTAAGCTTTATATAGAAAGAATATCGGGGTATTTTCAATGATCTACAGTATGACCGGCTATGGCGGGGCAAAAGGGGAGCTCGACTCCATCGTTGTGTCCGCCGAACTGAAAAGCGTAAACAACCGTTTCCTGGACGTATCCGTCCGGCTGCCCAAAAGCTATCTGTTCGCCGAGGAGGCCATCCGCAGCGCCGTATCAGCCAGGGTTTCGCGCGGCAAGGTGGATGTGTTCATCAGCGTCGATTCCTCCGCGGCCGATACCGTTACCATCAAGGTAAACCAGCCGCTGGCCGAGGCCTATGTGGCGGCGGTGAAGGAGCTTTCGGAGCAGTATGCGCTGCATAATGACCTCTCGGCGCTCTCGCTGGCCCGTTTTCCGGAGGTTTTGTCCACCAGCCGCGAGGATGCCGACCGCGACACCGTCACCCGCGCCATCGTTTCGGTTTTGGAGCAGGCACTCGACGACTATAACGCCATGCGTGCCCGGGAAGGGGAGAAGCTCCGCACCGATCTGCTGGCCAAGCTCGATAACATCGAACAGATGGTCGCCGTGGTGGAGCAGCGCTCACCGCAGACCGTGGCGGAATACCGCCAGAAGCTGACGGATAAGATGCAGGAGGTGCTGTCTGCCGCCGCGGTGGACGAAGCCCGCATTTTGCAGGAGGCCGCGATCTATGCCGACCGTGTGGCCGTGGACGAGGAGACCGTTCGTATGCGCAGCCATCTGGCCCAGTTCCGCCAGATGCTCGCCGATGGTTCGCCCATCGGGCGAAAGCTGGATTTCCTCATCCAGGAGATGAACCGCGAAGCCAACACCACCGGCTCCAAATGCGCCGACAGCCAGATCGCCAAGATCGTCATCGACATGAAGGCGGAGATCGAAAAAATACGGGAGCAGGTGCAAAACATTGAGTAATCTTGTCAACATCGGCTTTGGCAACTATGTTTCGCTGGAGCATATCGTTGCCGTTGTGGACCCGGAATCGAACCCCATCAAGCGCGTTGTCAGTCAAGCGCGTGAAAACGGCCGTCTGGTCGATGCGACGTACGGCCGCAAAACCCGCGCCGTCATCGTGGCCGACAGCGGCCATGTGATCCTTTGTCCGCTGCTGCCGGATACACTCAGCCAGCGCATAGCCGGCAAAACGGGAGGCGACAACAGTGAGGGATAAAGGACTTTTGCTGGTGGTCTCCGGGCCCTCCGGCGCCGGAAAAAGCACCGTGATCGGCAAGGTTATGCAGGACCGCGATGATGTCTGCTTCTCCGTTTCCGCCACGACGCGCGACCCGCGGCCGTATGAGGTGGACGGGCTGGACTACTACTTCATCACGCCCGAGCGCTTTGCTTCCATGGTGGAAAACGGCGAATTTCTTGAGCACGCCGAGTATGTCGGCAACCACTATGGCACGCCCTCGGCTCCCATCGACAAAGCCATCAGCGAGGGCAAATGCGTGGTGCTCGACATCGAGGTGCAGGGCGCGGCGCAGGTGCTGGCCAAGCGGCACGACTGCGTGAGCGTTTTCCTGTGTCCGCCGTCGCTGGAGGAGCTGGAGCGCCGTTTGCGCGGCCGCGGCACCGACACGGAGGACCGCATCCAAAAACGGCTGGAGACCGCCGTTCGCGAGTATCAGCTCGCATCCAATTACGACTACATCATCATCAACGATGATGCCAACCAATCCTCGGCGCGGCTTGAGTCGATCATCACCGCCTACCGCTGCCGTTCGGAATTTCAAATTCAGTATATTCAAGAAGGAGGCAATGCCTTATGATGCTCTATCCCCCCATGAACGACCTGGTCAGCCGGGTCGGCAGCCGTTATCTGCTTGTTAACCTCGTTGCCAAGCGCGCCCGCAAGATCGCGGCCGAGGCCGAACGCGAGGGTGAACCGCTCACGAAAAAGCCGGTTTCCAGCGCCATTGACGAGGTCTACACCGGCAAGCTGACGGTCAACAACGAAGTCCCTCTGCACACGGACGAGGAAGAAGAAAGCGTCGAGGACGAAGATATCATCATCGAATAAAGGCGGGCTGCACCCGCCTTTTCGGCGCATTTTACGCAGCGTTGGATAAGCTATGAAAAACGACACGATCGCACGCGTGGCCGTTTCGGGCGTGAGCTACTGGTTTGACCGTCCGTACAGCTACACGGTGCCTGACAAGTTCAAAGACCTGCTTCAGCCAGGGATGCGCGTATCGGTTCCCTTCGGCGGCAGTCGTCCGCGCGAGGGCATCGTTCTGGCCCTTGGCGGCAGCGCCGACCGGGCCCTGAAAAGCATTCTCACGCTGCTGGACGATTCGCCCATCCTCACTCCGGAGCAGCTGAAGCTGGCGCTTTGGATGCGCGAGCGCTTTTTCTGCACCGTGTCGGAGGCAGTGCGTTCCATTTTGCCCTCCGGGCTATGGTACAAGGTCAGCGCCGCGTATGCGCTCGCCCCGGGATACGACCGCGACCGCGCCTATGCTGCCGCCGGAAAGTCCAAAGCCGAGCAGGCCGTGCTCAGCGCCGTCTTCGGCCACGATGGGCGCTGCCCGCTGGCGGATATCGAAGCCGTGTTCGGCGAGAAAAACGCAGGGCCAGCCCTGGCCAGTCTTGTGAAAAAAGGCGTTCTGCTCGCACAAAGCGACCACAGCCGCCGCACCGGCGACCGCATGGTAAACAAAGCCTCGCTGGCCGTAAGCCGCGAGGAGGCGCTGGCCGCCATCGATGCCAATCGCCGCGCCGTGCGGCAAACGGCCATATTGCGCGTGCTTTGCGAGCTGGACAAGGTCTCTGTGGCCGATCTGTGTTATTTCACCGGTTCCGGGCGCGACAGCGTTCAGCGGCTGTGCGCCAAGGGCCTGGTGCGCATCACACAGGAGGAATCGCTGCGCCGTCCGCAGTTTCAAGCCGGTCCGATCGCGCCGCTTCCAACGCTCAACCCGCGGCAGAAGGACGCGCTGGAGGGTCTCTGGGCGCTGACACAGCAGGATAAGCCCAACGCCGCGCTGCTGTTCGGCGTGACCGGCTCGGGCAAAACCACGGTCTATATCCATCTGATCGACCGGGTCTTGCGCGAAGGGCGCTCTGCCATCCTGCTCGTGCCGGAGATCGCGCTCACACCGCAGATGCTCAAAACCTTTTCCTCCCATTTTGGCGACGATATCGCCGTTTTGCATTCCGCGCTTTCCATGGGCGAGCGCTACGACGAGTGGAAGCGCATTCGCAGCGGAACGGCACGGCTTGTGATCGGCACCCGAAGCGCCATCTTTGCCCCGGTGCAGAATCTCGGCTGCATCATCATCGACGAGGAGCAGGAGGACACCTACAAATCCGAAAACGCCGCGCGCTACCATGCGCGGGATGTGGCCAAGTTCCTGTGCGCGCAGGCAAACGCCCTGCTGCTGCTTGGCAGCGCCACGCCGGATATTTCCTCTATGCACAGCGCCGAAACCGGACGCTACAGCCTGTTCCGGCTGCCGGAACGCTATAACGCCATGCAGCTGCCCAAGGTCCGCATTGTGGACATGAAGCAGGAGCTGCGCGCCGGAAACGGCGGCGTGATATCCTCGGCTCTGCGCGCGGAAATACAGGCAAACCTCGACCGTGGGGAGCAATCGATCCTCTTTCTCAACCGCCGGGGCGCCAACAAGCTCGTCACCTGTGTGGAGTGCGGCTTCACCTACAGCTGCCCCAACTGCACTCGCGCGCTGACCTACCACAGCATCGGAAACCGTCTGCTTTGCCACTGCTGCGGCCATGTGCAGACGCCGGATGCCGTTTGCCCCGAGTGCGGCGGAAAGCTGAGCTATGTGGGCGCGGGCACGCAAAAGGTCGTGGAGGAGCTGGGTACGCTGTTTCCGGACATTGAAATTTTGCGCATGGACACCGACTCCGTCACGCCTTCCTCCGGCCACGGCACGCTGCTTGAGAAATTCCGCAGCCAGCGCATCCCGATCATGGTCGGCACGCAGATGGTCACCAAGGGCCTCAACTTTGAAAACGTCACGCTGGTGGGCGTGCTTTCCGCCGACCAGAGTCTTTATTCCGGCAGCTACCGCGCCTCGGAACGAACCTTTTCGCTCATCACACAGGTGATCGGACGTTCCGGCCGCTTTGAAAAGCCGGGCCGCGCCGTTATCCAAACCTTCACGCCGGACAATCAGGTCATCCGTCTGGCAGCGGCGCAGGATTACGAACAGTTTTACCACGCGGAGCTTTCCGTGCGCGAGCTCACGGGCTCGCCGCCGTTCGGCGATCTGTTCGTGCTCACGGCCAGCGGGGAGGACGAGACAGCGGTTTTGCGCTGCTGTGCGGACATTCGGGCGCTGCTGGTTCAGG
>CAYROZ010000066.1:0-10844 GCA_964426125.1 uncultured Oscillospiraceae bacterium | reverse complement strand
ATGCTCAACCTTGTGTACATTCTGCGTTTGCGGCGCTTCCCCGGCTCGCTGCCGCAGGCCCAGACACGGCTGATCCCCGTGCGCATGGAGCTGAGCAAAAAACTCATCGGCGCGCTGCTGGCCGCGCCGGACGACGAGGCCGTTTTGCGCGCTCTGCGCGGCACAGCGTGGGAGAACGTTTTGCGCGACCTTTCCCCCGCCGCGCTGGACAGCGCCTATGAGCGCTACATGGAAAGCTTTTGCCAAAAGCTCGTGACGGGGGGCGATCCCTCGGCGGCGGTGCCGATGGCATACATGATGCTGTCAGAGCTTGCGCGGCTGCGGCTGACGCGCCTGATACAGCGAACAAAACAGGGCAGGTGATAACATGGCCAAAAACACAATGACGGCGCTCACGCTCTCCGGTCCCGCCGATCGTCTGGACGACGCCGTCGAACGCTTTTTTGTAAACCGCGCCATCCATCCGGAGGATGCCGCCGACTTTCTGTCCGGCGTTCGCTCCTTTGAGCGCGCCGCGGCGGACGATCCCTATGCCGAGCCGCTCGGACAGGCGGACGCGCTGCTGGCCGCTTTCGGTCTTGCGCCCGACCACGCCCCCTTCGAATCGCAGGGCTACACGCTGCGCGGCTGCGCGGCATATCTGGACACCCTTTCCAAAACCGCCGAGGCGTACAAAGCCGAGCGCGAGGCGCTGGAAAAACAGCGGGCGGAAAACGCCGCCGCGCTGGAAATGCTGTCCCACACCGCCGCGCTGGACGTGCCGGTCTCAGAGCTTGCCGCGCTGTGCTATGTCCACGGGCGCTTTGGCCGGATGCATCCGGAAAACTGGCCGGCGTGTCAGGCGGAGGCGGCGCAGACAAAGGGCCTTCTTCTTCTGGAAACCGACCGCAGCGAGGAATGGGTATGGCTGCTGATGCTCTCCGTGCGCGAGCTGGCCGAGACGGCGGACGCGCTGCTGGCGCGCTGCGGCTTTGAGCGCATCATGCCCGACACCGTACCGCTGGACGGACGCACACCGGCCCAGGCCATGGCCGATCTGGCCGCGGCGAACGAAACCGCCGCCGAACGGCTGGGGGCACTGGACCATATGCAAAGCGAGCTCGCCGCGAAAAACCGCGAGGAGCTGCTGGCCCGCCGGAGCTTTTTGAAATTCAAAAGCGCGTGCTGCGCGGCCCGGCGCTATGCGGCGCTGGCCAAGGGCCGGTTTTATCTCGTGGGCTGGGTGGACTCGTCCGAGGCCGAGGCCTTTGCCGCTGAGGTGGAGCGCGAGGCCGGTCTTCGCTGCGTGCGTGCAGCGGCACAAAAGGACCATCCCGCGCCGGTAAAGCTGAAAAGACGCCGCTTCGGCGGGGTGTTCGACATCATTTTGAAAATGTACGGCCTGCCCTCCGGCGGCGAGACCGACCCGCGGCTGTTCCTAGCCATCAGCTACACGCTGTTTTTCGGCATCATGTTCGGCGACGTGGGCCAGGGCGCGTGTCTGGTGCTCATCGGCTGGCTTTTGTGGAAAAAGACCGGCGGCAGCATCTGGCGCATTTTCTCCATCTGCGGCATAAGCTCCGTGGTCTTCGGACTGATCTATGGCAGCTGCTTTGGCTTTGAGGAGCTGTTCCCCTGGGGCGGGTTCCATGTGCTCGAGGGCGACAACCTGATGACAACGCTGCTTCTGGCCGTGGCGCTGGGCGCGGTGGTGATCGTGTGCTGCATGGTGCTCAACATCGTAAACGCCCTGCGGCGGCGGGATTATCAAGCCGCCCTGTTTGGCCCGAACGGCCTTTGCGGCATGGTGTTTTACATCGCCGTTTTGCTGCTGGTCGTGAGTCTTTACAGCGGTCTGTTTGCCTTCCCCAAGCTCTGCATCTGGCTTTGCATCGTTTTGCCGCTCGTGCTCATATGGGTGGGCGAGCCGCTGGGCGAGCTTGTGGCCGGCAATCCGGAGTGGAAAAAGGCCAAGCTCGGCGATGTGCTGATGACCGGCTTTTTCGACATCTTCGAGTCCGTTTTGAGCTATCTTTCCAACACCATGAGTTTTTTGCGTGTGGGCGCGTTCGCCATCTCCCACGCGGGCATGATGATGGTCGTGTTCCTCATCGCGGAGGTGTGCAAGGGCGCGGCGGGCAACATCCTCGTGCTTGTGATCGGCAACGCCTTCGTGGCCGTTTTGGAGGCGGGCCTTGCCTCCATCCAGATCATCCGTCTGCAATTTTACGAGATGTTCGGCCGCTACTATTCCGGACGGGGCCGCGCCTTCGCGCCGCTCACCGTTGATTATAAACACTAAAAAAACGAACCATAATCGGAGGAATTTTATCATGATGTTTCTGTATGCTTTTCTGATCCTGCTGGCCATTGCGATGCCCCTGTTCGTCATCTACCGCCGCGTCAAGTCCGGCCATCGCGGCAAAGCGCCGCTGATCGCCAATCTGTGCGCGTTCTTCGGCGTGATCCTGGTCGGCGGGCTCGTTTGCCTCAGCCAGTCCGCCTCCGCCGCCGAGGTGGCCGCCGCCGCGGGTGAGAGCCTTATCCACACGGACGCGTTCGCCACCGGCATGGGCTATCTTTCCGCCGCCATTTCCGTGGTCGGCAGCGGCATCGCGGGCGCCATGGCCGTTACCGCCTCCGCCTCCGCCGCCATCGGCGCCATCAGCGAAAACGAGGGCGTGTTCGGCAAGTGCCTGATCTTCGTGGGTCTGGCCGAGGGTCTGGCGCTGTATGGTCTGCTGATCGGCTTTATGATCATTTCCAAGCTGTGAAATACTTTCTCATCACCGAGGACACACGCGCGCTGACCGGACTGCGGCTGGCCGGTGTGGAGGGCGAGCTTGTCTCCTCCCCCGCCGAGGCCCAGGCCGCCGTGCGCCGGGCCGAGCAGGACCGTTCCATCGCCGTGATCCTCATCACGCCCGCCGCGGCCGCCATGATCCCCGCCGCCGTGGAACGGCTGAAGCTTTCCGGCGAACGGCCGCTGCTGGCCGTCATCCCCGCCTCCGACGGCGCAGGGCTCGGTCCCGACGCCATCATGGGCATGATACGGCAGGCCATAGGAGTGAAGCTATGACAGACGAACTGAAAACCTTTCTTGACGCGATCACAGCCGCCTCTGAGGCGCAGCTCGCGTCCATCGAATCGAACATCAGCGGCGAAACCGCCGCACTGGAGGCCCAGGCCCAAAAGAAGGCACAGGCCGCGGCCGCAGCCTGGAAGCGCAGCGAAAGCGAGCGCATCCGCGACGCCGCCGCACAGGAGACCACCGCCCGCCGCAGTGCGGACCGCCGGGCTCTGCTGGCCCGCCGCGAGCAGTATGCCGCCGAGGTATTTGCCGCCGTGCGCGAGCGCATCCACGCCTTCACCGTCTCGGGCGAATACCCCGCGCAGCTGGCCGCGCTGCTGGAAAAGGGCCGCGCCGCGCTGGGCGAGGGCAAAACCGTGATATGGCTGCGGCGCGAGGATATGGCGCTGGGCGGCGCGCTGAGGAAAAAATGCCCGAACGCCGAAGTGCGCGAGGGAGACTTTGCGCTCGGCGGGCTGTGGCTGAGTGTGGACGCGCGGCGCGCCGATCTGAGCTTTGACACCGCGCTGGACGAGATGCGCGGCCGCTTTGCCGAGATCATCGGTATGGAGATCGAGCCATGAGTGAATGTGTTATCAAGGGCGTGAACGGCCCGGTCGTACGCGTGACCGGCGGCCGCAGCCTGCAAAAAATGAGTTTGGTCTATGTTGGCGAGCTGGGCCTTGTGGGCGAGGTCGTATCGGTGGACGGCGACGAAGCCGTTGTGCAGATCTACGAGGACTCCGAGGGCCTTTCCGCCGGACAGAAGGTGGAGGCCACGGGCCAGCCGCTTTCCGTGCTGCTCGGTCCCGGCATGATCGGCCGCACCTACGACGGCATTGCCCGCCCGCTGGCCGCCATTGAGACCATGGCCGGACCGTTCATCACGCGCGGCATCCGCCTCGACGCGGTGGACACCGACGCGCCGTGGGACGTGACCGTGGACATCCGCGAGGGCGACGCGCTTGAGCCGGGCCAGATCATCGCCCGCTGCATGGAATCGGAGGCCATCGAGCACCGCAGCATGGTGCCGCCGGGGCTTCGGGGCCGCGCCGTGGAGGTGCGCGCTTCGGGCCGCTTTACCGCCGGCGATGCGATATGCCAGGTGGAGGACGCGCGCGGACGGCGCACGCCGCTGTATCTGTGCCAGCGCTGGCCGGTGCGCAAGCCGCGCCCGGCGGCGGAGAGGCTCGCCATCTGCCAGCCTCTGTTCACGGGCCAGCGCGTGCTGGATACCTTCTTCCCCGTGGGCAAGGGCGGCTGTGCCGCCATCCCCGGCCCGTTCGGCGCGGGCAAGACCATGGTGCAGCACCAGCTGGCCAAATGGTGCGACGCGGACATCATCGTGTATCTCGGCTGCGGCGAGCGCGGCAACGAGATGACGCAGGTGCTCGACGAATTTTCCGAGCTGCGCGACCCGAAAAACGGGCGGCTTCTCACCGAGCGCACCATCCTTATCGCAAACACCTCCAACATGCCGGTCGCGGCGCGCGAGGCGTCGATCTACACCGGCATGACCATCGCCGAGTATTACCGCGACATGGGCTACCATGTAGCTCTGATGGCGGACTCCACCTCCCGCTGGGCCGAGGCTCTGCGCGAAATTTCCGGCCGACTGGAGGAAATGCCGGCGGAGGAGAGCTTCCCTGCCTATCTGCCCAGCCGTCTCGCCGGGTTTTACGAGCGCGCGGGCTATATGAAAACCCTTGGCGGCGCGGAAGGCAGCGTTACCGTCATCGGCGCGGTCAGCCCGCAGGGCGGCGACTTCTCCGAACCCGTCACGCAGAACACCAAGCGCTTCGTGCGCGCGTTCTGGGGCCTTGACCGCTCGCTGGCCTACGCCCGCCACTTCCCCGCCATCAACTGGACGGATTCCTACTCCGAATATTTCTCCGCGTGCGAGAGCTGGTATGAACAAAACTTCGGCCCCGGCTTCACGGCGCTGCGCGCGCGTATGCTGCAAACACTGGCCGAGGAGGCCAAATTGCAGGAGATCGTGAAGCTCATCGGCGCAGACGTTCTGCCCGACGATCAAAAGCTCACCATCGCCATTGCGCGCGTGATCCGCGAGGGCTTTTTGCAGCAGAACGCGTTCCACAAAACCGACACCTACATGACCGCCGCAAACCAGATGGCCATGCTGCGCGTGATCGCCCATCTGGACGACGAGGCCCGTGCCCTTGTGGCGCGCGCCATCCCGCTTTCGCAGCTGGAAGCCACGGGCATTTTCGCGGCGCTGGGCCGCATGAAGTTCGCTCTGGGCGAGGGCGAGAGCGAGCAGCACTTCATGGAGCTCATCGATCAGGCCGCCGCACAGGTCAGGGAGGCAAACGAATGAAGCTTGAATACGCCGGATTATCCGAAATAAACGGCTCGCTCGTGGCGCTCGAGGGCGTGCGCGGCGCGCACTATGACGAGATGGCCGAGCTGTATCTGCCCGACGGCACGCGCCGCACGGGCCGTGTGATCACCATCGACGGCGACAAGGCCGTTCTGGAGGTGTTTGAGGGCACGGACGGCGTGGCCATGGACAGCGTTCACACCGCCTTCACCGGCACGCCGATGAAGCTCAAGCTCTCGCGCGAGCTGCTTGGCCGCGTGTTCGACGGCGCGGGCCGTCCCGCCGACGGTTTGGGTGATATCTACCCCACCGCCGCGCGCGACATCAACGGCAGCGCCATCAATCCCGTTTCCCGCCAGTATCCGCGCGACTACATCCTCACGGGCATCTCCGCCATCGACTCGATGATGACGCTCATCCGCGGCCAGAAGCTGCCCATCTTCTCCGGCGACGGCATGAAGCACAACGAGCTGGCCGCCCAGATCGTGCGGCAGGCCCGCGTGGCCGACGGCAGCGAGAATTTTGCCATTGTGTTTTGCGCCATGGGCGTGAAAAACGACACCGCACGCTTTTTCATGGACGACTTTGCCGCCACCGGCGCACTGAGCCGCTGCGTGATGTTTCTGAACATGGCCTCCGACCCCATCATCGAGCGCATTCTGGCCCCGCGCTGCGCGCTCACGGCGGCGGAGTATCTGGCCTTTGATCTGGGCTACCATGTGCTCGTGGTGCTCACCGACATGACCAGCTATTGCGAGGCCCTGCGCGAATTTTCCTCCTCCAAGGGCGAGATCCCGGGCCGCAAGGGCTACCCCAGCTATATGTATTCCGACCTTGCCTCGATCTACGAGCGCGCGGGCATGATCCGCGGCCGTCCCGGCAGCGTGACCCAGGTGCCCATCCTCACCATGCCGTCGGACGACATTTCCCACCCCATCCCCGACCTGACCGGCTACATCACGGAAGGGCAGATCGTGCTCGGGCGCGACCTGGCGCAAAAGGGCGTTTATCCGCCCATCTCCGTGCTGCCGAGTCTTTCGCGTCTGATGAAGGACGGCACCGGCGAGGGCTTCACCCGCGCCGACCATCCCGATCTTTCCAACCAGCTTTTCGCCTGCTACTCCGCCGTGATGGATGCGCGCAGTCTGGCCTCCGTGATCGGCGAGGAGGAGCTGTCGGAAACCGACCGGCGGTATATGGCCTTCGGCGAACGCTTTGAAAAGGAATTCATCGGCCAGTCCGAGCGCACAGCGCGCACGCTGGCGCAAACGCTCGATCTGGGCTGGGAGCTTTTGTCCATGCTGCCGCGCGAGGAACTCAGCCGCGTGCCGGACAGCGTGCTGGACAAATACTATAAGGGCTGACACTATGCAGACAAGCGCACCGACAAAAGGAAATCTGATCGCCGCCAAGCGCTCCCGCACGCTGGCCGAGACCGGCTGGGAGCTGATGGACCGCAAGCGCAACATCCTCATCCGCGAGCTGATGAGCCGCGTGGACGAGGCCCGCGCGCTGCAAAACGAGATCGACGGCGCCTTTGCCGCCGCATACGATGCTCTGCGCGAGGCAGAGCTGACCGGCGGCGACTGCGCGCCGCTGGCCGAGGCCATCGACGTGGACGACAGCGTGCGGCTGCGTTTCCGCAGCGTGATGGGCGTGGAGATCCCCACCGTGACCGCCGACGCAAAAAGCGCGGACACACTGCCGTACAGTCTGGCGGACTCCTCCGCCGCGCTGGACGAGGCCTACCGCCGCTTCACCGCCATCAAGGAGCTGATCGCCCGGCTTTCGGAAACGGAGACCGCCGTTTACCGGCTGGCCATTGCCATCCGCAAAGCGCAGAAAAGGGCCAACGCCCTGAAAAACGTGGTCATCCCCGGACTTGACCGCGACATCGCCCGCATCGCGGACGTGCTGGATGAGCACGAGCGCGAGGAATTCGTTCGCATGAAGGTCATCAAGGCCCAGCAGTAAGCCCCAAGCCATTCCAAAAAAATCCCCTGTGCCGTTTTTCTGGCACAGGGGATTTTTCGCTTGTTTTCAGTAGATTTTTTCGTAGCCCACGCGGCGCTTCGACGGCTCGGAGCCGTGGTGCAGATACACGATGCCGCAGGCAGTGTAGCCGCGCTTTTCCAGCAAATGCCGCATGACGCGGTTGTCCTCATGCGTGTCCACACGCACAGACGTGCAGCCGGAGCCGAGGACGATATCCTCCGCCAGCGAGAACATCTCGCCGGCCAGCCCGCGGCCGCGATACTTCGCGGATATCGCCGCGCGGTGGATCACGCCGTAGGGCGTGCCGTCCGTGAGCCATTGGCCCTCGATGGCGGGATAATCGGCATCGGGCTCAAGATACACCACGATCACACCCGCCGCTTCGCCCTCATGCTCAAACAGCCAGCAGTTGCCGTGGGCGATGTCGCGCGTGAAAACCGCCTCGTTCGGGAAGTTGTCCTGCCACTGATCGACGCCGTTTTCGCGCAGATAGGCCGAGCCATCCGCGCCCAGCGCCAGCAGCGCAGGCATATCATCCGCCGTCGCCTTGCGGCAGTCAAACGAAAGCTTTTCCCGGCCGGTGAGCTTGTCGTAAAGCAGCTTTTCTTCCTTCGTCTGCGGCTGGAAGGCCGCGAACATATCGGGGCGCTTTTCCTTCGTTCGCACCAGCTGCTGCTCGCGCCGCCAGGCCGCCACGGTTGCATGGTCGCCGCAGCGAAGCACGGCGGGGACCTCCATGCCCTCCCAGTTTTCCGGGCGCGTGTACTGCGGGTATTCCAGCAGCCCGTCCCAGTGGCTCTCGCCCTCGTAGCACTCGGGGTCGGACAGCACGCCCGGCACCATGCGGCACACACTGTCCGTGATGGCCATGGCCGCGATCTCGCCGCCCGTCATCACAAAATCACCCAGGGAAAGCTCCTCGTCGCAGCATTTTTCGATGAAGCGCTCGTCCACGCCCTCGTAGTGCCCGCACACGAGCACCAGATGGTCATAGTTTTTCACAAGCCGCCGCGCCTCGGTCTGGTCAAAGGGCCGCCCCTGCGGGCTCATGTAGATCACATGGCTGCGCAGGCCCTGCGCCTTTTCCAGCACGGCGTCGAGACACGACTTGAGCGGCTGCGCCATCATCACGCAGCCCCAACCGCCGCCGTATGGATAATCATCCACTTGCTGCTGTTTATTCTCGGTATAATCCCGGATCTGAACCGCATGAATATCCAAAACGCCTTTTTTCGCCGCGCGCCCAAGAATGGACGTGGACAGCATGGGCATCACGGCATCGGGAAACAGAGTCAGTATGTCGACCTTCATTTCACATACCCTCGATCAAGCGGACGGTGACCACACACGCGTCAGCGTCCTTGTTTAAAACGAATACCGGCACATCGGGGATGAGGATCTCCCGCTCCCCCTTGACCACCAGCACGGACGAGGCCGGCGCATCCAGAACATCTTCCAGCACGCCCAGCTCCTGGCCGGATTCATCCACGACCTTCGCGCCCAGAATATCCTGGCGGAAAACCGTTCCGGCCGGAAGCTTCGCATCGTCGCGGTCAATGAAGATCACGCGCCCTTTCAGGGCCATGGCCGCGTTTACATCGTCCACGCCTTCCAGCGCGGCAATGAACATCGACTTATGCACCCGGCCCGAGCGCACCGCGACGGCTTTGCCGTCCATATAAAAACGCTTGAAGCGGGTAAGGAACGCCGCATCGTCCGCCCAGGGCTCGATCTTCACCTCGCCCCGGACGCCGTGTGTGTTGACGATCCTTCCCGCCTCCAGATATTGCTTCTTCACTCAGTCAAGTATCTCAACGGATACCTTTTTGCCCCGGCGCTGGGCCTGGGCCTTCATCAAAACGCGGATCTGGCGAACAATGCGGCCCTGACGGCCGATGACCTTGCCCATGTCCCCGTCGGCCACGCGCACTTCGTACACGGTCTCGCCGGAGTTCTCGCGCTCGACAACAGAGACCTCGTCGGGATGATCGACCAGGCTCTGCACCATATAGGTCAGAAGTTCTTTCATCAAAAGGCTCCTTATTCGGCCTTTTCTTCAGCCTTCTTCAGAAGTCCGCGGACGGTGTCGGTGGGCTGGGCGCCGTTGGCAAGCCAGTACTTGGCGCGCTCCATGTCGATGTTGATGGAAGCGGGAGTGGCCATGGGATCGTAGGTGCCGATCTCCTCAATGTTGCGGCCGTCGCGGGGAGCGCGGCTGTCCGCGATCACGATGCGGTAGAAGGGGGCCTTCTTCGCGCCCTGACGTTTCAGACGAATCTTAACCATGTTTGTTTTCCTCCAAATAATAATTTTTTTGTTTGTTTTAATTTATAAAATGCGGTTTAGAAAACGGGTATTTCTTAAAAACCGAACATTCCCTTGCGTTTGGCCATGCGGCGCATCTTGCGCCCGCCGGAGCCGGACATCTGCTTGACCATGGCGCCCATGGCGTCAAAGCCCTTGAGCAGGCGGTTGATCTCCACCACGCTGGTGCCGGAGCCGGCCGCGATGCGCTTTTTGCGCGAGGCATTCAGGATGGAGGGATTATCCCGCTCCTGCGGTGTCATGGACAGGATGATGGCCCGGGTGCGCGCCATGGCTTTTTCGTCCACCTTTGCGCCCTTGAGCGCCTTGGCGTCCATGCCGGGGATCATGCCCATGATGTCTTCCAGATCGCCCATGTTTTGAAGCGAATCCATCTGTTCGAGATAGTCGGCCAGCGTGAAGCGGTTTTTCATCAGCTTCTCGGCCATCTCCGCCGCCTTTTTCTCATCCACGGCCTGCTCAGCCTTTTCGATGAGGGTGAGCACGTCGCCCATGCCGAGGATGCGGCTGGCCATGCGCTCGGGGTGGAACACCTCGATGGCATCGAGTTTTTCGCCCGTGCCGGCAAATTTGATGGGCTTGCCCGTAACGGCCCGCACGGACAGGGCCGCGCCGCCTCTGGCGTCGCCGTCGAGCTTGGTGAGCATCACGCCGTCGATGCCGAGCGCCTCGTCAAACGCACTCGCGGCGTTCACGGCGTCCTGGCCGGTCATGGCGTCCACAACCAGAAGGATCTCCGACGGCTGCACGGCGGATTTGATGTTTTTCAGCTCGTCCATGAGCTGCTCGTCGATGTGCAGTCGACCGGCGGTATCGAGGAATACCACGTCGTTTCCGTGGCGCTTGGCGTGCTCCACAGCGGCCTTGGCAATGTCCACCGGGTCGGACTGGCCCATCTGGAACACGGGAATATCGAGCTGGCCGCCCACGGTTTCAAGCTGGCGGATGGCGGCGGGACGGTAAACGTCGCACGCGGCGAGCAGCGGACGCTTGTTCTGCTGCTTTTTCACCAGCGCGGCAAGCTTTGCGCCGTTGGTGGTCTTGCCCGCGCCCTGCAGGCCGACCAGCATGATGACGGCCGGGTTTTTCGACCCGAAGTTCAGCTTTACGTTCTCGCCGCCCATCAGCGCCGTC
>CAYROZ010000065.1:0-11283 GCA_964426125.1 uncultured Oscillospiraceae bacterium | reverse complement strand
AGCTATTAAAATCGAGCGACTATTACCGCCTTTTCAGCCAAACTACATAAAATCAGCGCAGGGGCCGGACTCCGGCCCTTGCCTTTATAGGAGAGCGTTATGCAGACCATTTCTTCCAAACTGAAAACGGCCCGTGTCGGCGACCGGCTTTTCGGCTTTGTGCTGGAAAAGCGGGAATTTGCCGCGGGCAAAAACGCCGATCTGTACACCCTGCGCCACGAGAAAACGGGCGCGGAGCTTTTGTATTTTGACCGCGCGGACGAGAACAAAACCTTCGCCATCGGCTTTAAGACTCTGCCGGAGGACGATACCGGCGTGTTTCATATCCTCGAGCACAGCGTGCTCAACGGCTCGAAAAAATACCCGGTGAAGGAGCCGTTTGTGTCGCTGCTGCAAAGCTCCATGCAGACCTTCCTCAACGCCATGACCTTCAGCGACAAGACCCTCTATCCCGTTTCCAGCCGCAACGAGGCGGATTTCTTCAATCTCATGGCGGTGTATCTGGACGCGGTTTTCTGCCCGGCGATCTACGAGCGGCCGGAGATATTCATGCAGGAGGGCTGGCACTACGAGTTTGACGGCGAGGACGAGCCGCCCTACTATAACGGCGTTGTGTTCAGCGAGATGAAGGGCGCGTTTGCCGAGGTGGACAGCCTCATGGCGGACGAGATGAACCGCCTGCTTTATCCCGACAGCTGCTATGGCTATGTGAGCGGCGGCGACCCTGCGCACATTCCGGAGCTGAGCTATGAGCAATTTGTGGCCACGCACCGCCGCTTTTATCACCCCACGAATGCGAAGATATTCCTCGATGGCTGCATGGACATCGACCGCGCGCTGGAGTACATCGACAGTGAGTATCTGTCCCATTACGACCGCCGCGAGCCGGATTTTGATTTCGTGCTGCAGGCGCGCGTGGCGCGGGACAATACGATCTGCTACGAGGCACAGCCGGGCGATGAGGAGCTTTGCCACATGGCGGTCGGCAAGATCCTCTGTTCCCACAGCGAGGTGGAGACGATCTATGCCGCGCGCGTGCTGGCCGACTATCTGACCGGATCGAACGAAGCGCCGCTCAAACGCGCCTTTTTGGAAAAGGGTCTGGCGCAGGATGTGGAGCTTTCCGTGAGCGAAACGATCTATCAGCCGAGCGTGACGTTCGTTGCGCGCAACACCCGCCGCGAATGCTTTGAAGCGATTCGCTCGCTTTTGAGCGAGACTGCGCAAAAACTTGGTGCGCAGGGCCTGGATAAAAAAGCGCTGGCGGCCTCGCTGGAGCGGGAGGCGTTTGTCAACCGTGAGATCGTGGAGCCGTATGGCGTGGAACTCGCCATGAAGGCCTTTGACGGCTGGCTGTATGGCGACGATCCGCTCACACACATTGAAAACGCCGCCGTGTTTGATTCCCTGCGCGAAAAGCTGAACGGCGATTATTTTGAAACGCTGCTTCGGGATATGCTGGCTTCGGCGGACGATCAGTGCGTCCTGTACGTTCTGCCTTCGCTCACCAAGGGCGAGGACGATGCGCGCCGTGAGGCGGAAAGAGCGGCTGAAGCTTCGGAAAAATGGACGTCAGAGGAGAAGCAGGCGGTCTGCGATGCCTTTGCGCGTATGCAGCAGTGGCAGCAAAGCGAGGATGACGAGCAGGCGCTCGCCTCGCTGCCGCATCTGGAACTTTCCGATGTGGCGGAAACGGTGGAGCCCATCCAAACCGAGCTTGTGACCGTGGGCGGCCGCGACTGTCTGCGCGTGACCACGGATACAAACGGCATTTCGTATCTGCGCCTGTATTTTGATCTTTCGGACTTTTCGGCCGAGGAGCTTTGTTATGCCAATGTGGTCACGGTCTGCCTTGGCGAGCTGCGCACAGCGCTGACCCCAGCGGCTGCACTGCAAACGCGCATCAAGACCCTGCTCGGCTCGCTTTCCGCGAAGATCGAGCTGGCGGCGAAACCCGGTGCGCTGGATGTGTCCACGCCGTATCTGGTCGTTTCCGCCTCGATGCTCGAGCGCAACACCGCTGAGGCGCTGAAGCTCATTGCCGAGATCGTCACACAGACGCGCTTTGACGAAACGGATAAGCTTTGTGAGCTGCTGGCGCAAACGGACTATTTCCAGAAGCAGGACCTGATCGGAAACGGCCATCTTTACGCCGTGGGCAAGACGTTTTCGGCTTTTTCGCAGGAGGGAGCACAGAAGGAACTTCTGGAAGGGGAGAGCTTTGCCCGCTGGTTTACGGCCTATGTGGAGCGCTTCGCGGAAAATGGCGCGGCCTGCGGCGCGGCGCTGGCGGATATCGCCGCCAAGGCGCTCGTGTCGAACCGTCTGTTCATCGGCTGCTGCGGCCTGAACGATGATGCGGCGCTCTCGGCGCTGGTGGCGGAGCTTCCGCAGGGGACGATCGGCGAACGGCAGAGCATTTCCCAGCCGGATGCAAGCGCGCAAACCATTGAAATTCCCGCTGCTGTGGGCTTTTCGGCCCTGGGGCATAATATCTACGCCCTTGGCGGGCGCTACAGCGGCGCCTGCGCCGTGCTCTCGGCATTGATGACCTACGGCTATCTGTGGGGCGCGGTGCGCGTGCAGGGCGGCGCGTATGGCACGGGCATGAACATCCGCCAAAACGGCGATATGTTCTGCTATTCCTACCGCGACCCGAATCTGAAAGCCACGCGCGCGGCCTTTGCCGCTCTGGCGGACGCGATGGAAGCCATGCTGGCGGACGATATGCCGCTCGATGACGTGATCATCAGCACGGTGAACACCACCGATCCGCTGCTGGACCCCGCCGGGCTGTGCGCTCTTGCGTGCGCGCGGCATCTCAAGGGTGTGGCCCATGCGGACATTGAGCAGATCCGCCGCGAGATCCTGCACACCACAGTGGACGACCTGCGCGCGCTGTGCGCCTTGGTGCGCCGCTGGCTCGACGAGGGCAAATTCTGCGCCGTGGGCGACCGGACGATGCTCGCGCTTTTGAGCGAATGATCTACTGCTCGGACTATTCCTCGCCGCTTGGGACGATCACGCTGGCCTCCGACGGCGAGGGACTGACCGGTTTGTGGTTTTTCGGCCAAAAGCATTGCGGCGCAGGACTCCCACCGGAGACGGTCTGTTCCGAAAGACCGTTTTACGCCGTTAAACGCTGGCTGGACGCGTATTTTTCCGGTGCCCGACCGGAGACCCTGCCGCCGCTTCGGCCGCAGGGAACGCCCTTTCAGCGCGCCGTGTGGCAGCTTCTGCTCGCAATACCCTACGGCGAGACCACGACCTATGGCGCGCTGGCGCGGGAATTGGCCTGTCAGCGCGGCTGCGAGCACATGAGCGCGCAGGCGGTCGGAAATGCCGTCGGGCGCAATCCGATCTCGATCGTCATCCCATGTCACCGCGTTCTCGGTGTCAATGGGGCGCTGACGGGCTATGCCGGCGGTGTGGAGCGAAAGCAATGGCTTCTGGCGCTGGAGCGTGACTTAAAACAAAAAGAGGAGTTGGCATAGATGGAACAGACAAAAAAACGCGCGGAGCGTGCGCCGTGCCCGAATCGGAAAAAGTGCGGCGGATGCCAGCTTTCTAATTTAAGCTACGATGAGCAGCTTGCCTTCAAGCAAAGCCGCGTGCGCCAGCTTGTCGGGCGCTATTGCCCCATCCGGCCCATCATCGGCATGGAAAACCCCTATTGCTACCGCAACAAGGTCCAGGCGGCGTTCGGTTTGGATAAAGGCCGCCGCATCATCTCCGGCGTGTATCAGTCCTCCACGCACCGCATCGTGCCGGTGGATGACTGCTTGCTGGAAGATGACATTGCCGACCGCATCATCGTGACCGTGCGCAAAATGCTGCCGCATTATAAGCTCGCGGCCTTTGACGAGCGCACGGGCAAGGGCTTTTTGCGCCATGTGCTCGTAAAGCGTGCCTTCGCCACGGGGGAGGTCATGGTGGTGCTCGTCAGCGGCACGAAATTCTTCCCGCCGCAAAGAGCCTTCACAGCGGAGCTTGTCGAGCGTCACCCGGAGATCACCACCGTTATCCATAACATCAACGACAAATTCACCTCGCTCGTGCTCGGAAAGCAGGAAAAGGTGCTTTACGGCAAGGGCTACATTGAGGACATCCTCTGCGGCTGCCGCTTCCGCATCTCGGCCCATTCGTTTTACCAGATCAACCCCGTGCAAACGGAGATACTTTATAACACTGCCATCGAATACGCCGGTCTCACCGGCACCGAGCGTGTGCTGGATGCCTACTGCGGCATCGGCACCATCGGCATGGTGGCCAGCCGCCACGCCGGGGAAGTGGCGGGCGTGGAATTAAACCGCGACGCCGTGCGCGACGCCATCGCCAATGCCCGCATGAACGGCATCAAAAACTGCTGGTTCACCTGCGCGGACGCGGGCGATTTCATGGAGCAGCTTGCAGCCGAGGGCAAAAAGGCCGACGTCGTGTTCCTCGATCCGCCGCGTGCGGGCAGCACGGAGGTTTTCATCGCCTCGCTCGCCAAAATGGCACCGCAGCGCGCGGTGTATATCTCCTGCAACCCCGTCACGCTTGCGCGCGATCTCGGCGTTTTCAAGAAATATGGCTACCGCGCCGAGCTGTGCCAGCCGGTGGATATGTTCCCCCACACGGAGCATATTGAGCGCGTGTGTTTGCTGTCAAGGAAAGAAAAATAAATAGCGAAAAGTGCTGAAATAAAGGGATTCTGAGTGTAAGTCCAATTTGGGAAGAACTCAGAATTCCTTTATTTGTCGTTCACCATCGGCTGATGAATTTCTACTTGAAATATGCTATAGTAAAAACAAGTTTTATATTGCAATCCGGAGGTATAGGGAATGGACAGAAATCATTTTGACGAAAAAATCGACTGTTTCTCTGTTGAGTGACGATGATGTGGACGGGCATGTAATAGACTCGTTATACAAGATGCAGGTTGGCGGATATTCAATATATAGAGCCTTATATGGAAATGGATGGATGCACCCTGTCTGAACGGTGAGCGGAAGCCTTCCGGGACTGGAAACCATGTTTTGCCTTGGCTGCGGATGCTTGACATCTGCGGTGGAATGGGGCAAAATAGGGTTAAACAAATCTAATTCGGAGGAACCATGCAGCAGTATAATATAACGGGCATGAGCTGCGCTGCGTGCAGCGCCCGTGTGGAAAAAGCGGTATCCGCGGTCGAGGGCGTGAGCGAATGCTCCGTGAGTCTGCTCACCAATTCCATGGGCGTGGAGGGCAGCGCCTCGCCGCAGGAGATCATTCAGGCCGTTCAAAAGGCCGGTTATGGCGCCAGCCTGAAAACGGCGGAGAGCGCCAAAAAAGCGGCGGCTGCGCCGGAGGATGAGCTGGCCGACCGCGAAACGCCGAAGCTGAAACGGCGGCTGTTCTGGTCGCTGGGCTTTTTGCTGGTGCTGATGTATGTGTCGATGGGCCACTCCATGTGGGGCTGGCCGCTGCCCGCGTTTTTGGAGGGCAATTTCATCGCCATCGCGCTGGTGCAGCTTTTGCTTACCATCATCGTGATGGTCATCAACCAGAAATTCTTCGTTTCGGGCTTCACATCCCTGCGGCATCGCGCGCCGAACATGGACACCCTCGTGGCGCTCGGCTCAGCGGCGGCATTTGTTTACAGCGTGTACGCCATGTTCCGCATGACGGGCGACGCCTCGGCGGCGGCTGTGTGGGCGGGGGAGCTGTATTTTGAAACGGCGGCCATGATCTTAACGCTCATCACAGTCGGCAAAACGCTGGAGGCACATTCCAAGGGAAAGACCACGGACGCGCTGAAAAGTCTGATGAAGCTTGCGCCCCAAACGGCCACGCTGCGCCGCGACGGGGCCGAAGTTACGGTGCCGATCGAGCAGGTCGTGCCGGGCGATGTGTTTGTGGTTCGCCCGGGCGAGAATGTGCCGGTGGACGGTGTGGTGATCGAGGGCGGCGGCGCAGTGAACGAAGCGGCGCTCACGGGTGAGAGCATCCCCGTGGATAAAACCGTCGGCGACACGGTATCCGCTGCCACGGTGAACCAGTCCGGTGTGCTCATCTGCCGCGCCGCGCGCGTGGGGGAGGACACGACCCTTTCCCAGATCATCCGCATGGTCAGTGAGGCTGCGGCCACCAAAGCGCCCATTGCCCGTGTGGCGGATAAGGTCTCCGGCGTGTTCGTGCCGGTGGTCATGGCGCTCGCGCTCATCACGGCGGCGGTGTGGCTCATCCTTGGGCGCGGCGCGGGCTTTGCGCTGGCGCGGGGTATATCGGTGCTGGTGATCAGCTGCCCGTGCGCGCTGGGTCTGGCCACGCCGGTGGCCATCATGGTCGGAAACGGCAAGGGCGCGCGAAACGGCATTTTGTTCAAAACCTCGGCCGCGCTGGAAAAGGCGGGCAAAACGCAGATCGTTGTGCTCGATAAAACCGGCACGGTCACGCAGGGCGAGCCGCGCGTGACGGATGTGCTGCCGGCGGACGGCGTTGAGCGCATGGAGCTTCTGCGCGCGGCGGCCTCTCTTGAACAGTACAGCGAGCATCCGCTGGCGCGCGCGGTGATGGACTATGCGCAGCAGGAGCATATCGCGCCGCAGGACGTGATGGATTTTGAAGCGCTGGCCGGAAACGGTCTCGCGGCGGTCCAAAACGGCGAAACGCTGCGCGGCGGCAGTCTGCGCTATATGAGCGCGTCTCTTGCGGTTCCGGCGGCGCTCGGGAGCAAGTGCGATATGCTTTCGGAGCAGGGCAAAACGCCGCTGCTGTTTGCGCAAGGCGAGCGTCTGCTCGGCGCCATCGCGGTGGCAGATGTCATCCGGCCGGACAGTCCTGCGGCCATCCGCGAGCTGCGTGAGATGGGCATCCGCGTCGTTATGCTCACGGGCGATAACGAGCGCACGGCGAACGCCATCGGCCGCGAAGCCGGTGTGGACGAGGTCGTGGCCGGCGTGCTGCCGGATGGCAAGGCGGAGGTTATCCATCGCCTGAAGGCACAGGGCGCCGTGGCCATGGTGGGCGACGGCATCAACGATGCGCCCGCGCTCACGAGCGCCGATACCGGCATTGCCATCGGCGCGGGAACGGATGTTGCCATCGATGCGGCGGATGTGGTTTTGATGAAAAGCCGTCTGCGCGATGTCCCGGCGGCCATTCGTCTCAGCCGCGCCACGCTGCGCAACATCCACCAGAATCTTTTCTGGGCTTTCTTCTACAATTCCATCGGCATTCCCATTGCGGCGGGTGTGTTTATCCCGCTGGGGCTCACGCTCAATCCCATGCTGGGCGCGGCGGCCATGAGCCTTTCAAGCTTCTGCGTGGTCACGAACGCCCTGCGGCTGAATCTGGCGAAAATATACGAAAAACCGGAGGAGACGACCATGACCATCGAAGCCAAGCCTGCCACCGAAGCGCCCGCGAAAAACATTGCCGTGGTCACGGTGCGCGGCATGATGTGCGCTCACTGCGAGGCGCGTGTGACGCAGGTTTTAAGCGCGCTGCCCGGCGTGACGAGCGTGACCGCCGACCATGACGCGGATGCCGTCACCATCGAATACAGCGCCCTGCCGGACGAAGCGGCGGTCAAGGCCGCCGTGGAGGGCGCGGGCTACCAGTTTATATCCATGAAGAAATAACCGGAGGACAAGCACAATGCCGGATCGATTTTCAAGAACGCAGCTGCTGCTGGGCGCGGCGGCGATGGAGCGGCTTAGCCGTGCACGGGTGGCTGTGTTCGGCGTGGGCGGCGTGGGCGGCTATGTGGTGGAGGCGCTGGCCCGCTCGGGCATCGGCGCGCTTGATCTGATCGACAACGACACGGTCAGCGAATCGAACATCAACCGCCAGATCATTGCCCTGTCGGATACCGTCGGGCGCGACAAGGTCACGGTTGCGGCGGAGCGCGTGCATCAGATCAATCCCGACTGCGTCGTGCGCGTCCACCAGACCTTTTTCTTGCCGGAAACGGCCGCGCAGTTTGACTTTTCGCAGTATGATTATGTGGTGGATGCCATCGACACCGTGGCCGGAAAGCTGGCGCTGGTCGAAGCGGCGCAGGCGGCGGGAACGCCCATTCTGTGCGCCATGGGCGCGGGCAACAAGCTCGATCCCACGGCTTTCCGCGTGGCGGATATCTACAAGACCTCCGGCTGCCCGCTGGCGCGGGTGATGCGCTATGAGTGCCGCAAGCGGGGAATAAAGCGCCTGAAGGTGGTCTATTCGCCGGAGGTGCCGCGCCGTCCGCTCGATTCGGAGCGCGAGGCGTGTTTAACGCCGGAGGAGCAAAACGGCCAGCGGCGCGCTGTTCCCGGCTCGGTGGCATTCGTTCCGCCGGTGGTGGGGCTGATCGCCGCCGGCGAGGTCGTGAAGGACATCGCCGGAATATGAAAAAATCGGCTGACGCGAAAATGCGTCAGCCGAATCTATTTCAGCGCAGCTTTTGGCAGTATTGGGTGCACAGCTTGTCGGTACACTCCGAGCATTTCAGCGCGGCATTCGTGGCCTCGCAGAAGCGTTCCGGATACAGCATCACGCACAGCTCCCAGATAAGCCACACGGCGATGGAGAACAGAACCAGTGAAACCGAGAAAAATCCGCCCATGAAGATCAGCGGAGAGAACATCATCAGATGGTCCCAGTTGAAAATGCGGCAGGTGGTGCAGCATTTGTTTTTCATAATGAGCCGGAACGGACACCAGATGAGCACGCAGATCAGATCGCACACATAGAAAAGCACGGAGATCATAAACAGCATGGTCTGATCGATCACGCCGGTCAGATACAGCGCGCCGATGGCCACGGTGAGCGCGATCCAGAGGATGAGGACCTTGTAGGCGGCTCTGGTGGTGCTGATGATGTAATCGCGCAGACGCTGGTGGTTGATCTTCTCGCGGATGGGCTGAAAGCGGATGGCAAAGTGCTTTTGCGAGCCGAGGGGGATGCGGTCTTTCACGGGGGTGACCTGCAGGATCATATCCACGATCCACAGGGCCCACAGCAGATGCAGCGGTGAGAGCATGCGGAAGAAATTCAATCCGTCCAGCACCCGGAAGCTTTCCGGACGGAACACGCACAGAAAAACGCACGCGATCAGGATCAGAATGCGCGCGATCAGCTTGAGCGTGTAGCGCTTGCGGGTTTTTGAAACTTTACGATTCATGAGCGGCGACCTCGGCTGTTTTTAAACATAATATTATATAATTCTAAACTGAAATGAAACAAATCGCAAGAAATTCTTTCGCTTTGCCGCTGCGGTGATTATATACCCTTGCACACTACATATGTTTATGCTATAATAAACACGCTCTATATGTGGAAACAACACGCAAAATATGTTGATTTTAAGGAGAAACTATGAACGCTGCGCTTGTGGTTATGGCTGCCGGTCTTGGTTCCCGTTACGGCGGCATCAAACAGATCGCAGGGCTTGGGCCCGCCGGGGAGATATTGCTGGAGTATGCGGTGTATGACGCGCTGGAGGCCGGTTTTGACCGCATCATCCTGGTGGTCAAAGACGAGATACTGGACGATGTAAAGCGCCTTTGCGGCGACCGCATCGCAAAGCTGTGCGATCTGCACTATGCCATTCAGAGCATGACGGACCTTCCGTATTTCTATGCCGCGCCCGCCGGGCGCACCAAGCCCTATGGCACGGTGCACGCGGTGCTTTCCGCGGCGGAATACATCGACCGTCCGTTTGCCGTGATCAACGCGGACGACTACTATGGCAAGGATGCATTCAAGAAAATTTATGACGGGCTGAAGGCCCTGCCGCAGCAGGGCGCGGCCAATATGGTGGGTTACCGCCTGAAAAATACCGTCAGCCGCTATGGCACCGTCACGCGCGGCGTCTGCCGCTCGCAGGACGGCAAGCTGCGCCAGGTCGTGGAGACCTATGGCATCGCCCCCACCGGCGACACGATCCGCGACGAAAAGGGCGAGGTGCTTGACCCTGAGGCGCTGGTTTCGATGAACTTCTGGGGCTTCATGCCCTCGGTTTTGCCGTCCATGCGGGAGTATTTCAACGCCTTCCTGCGATCGCTTGCGCCGGACGAGGTGAAAAAGGAATGTTTGCTGCCGAACATGGTGGACGACATGATCCACGCCGGTACGCTGAGCGTGGACGTTCTCAGCACGGACGCCGTGTGGTTCGGCGTGACCTACCGTGACGACCGCGAAAAGGCCATGCTGGCGCTGGAAAAGCTCCACGCCGCCGGAGCCTACCCCAAAACCCTGCACTGATACATAAAGCAATGCCCCGATCGTTCCAGAACGGTCGGGGCGCTTTTTTACGTTCGGTAATGTTTCGCAGCATACAGATACTGCTGCGGAGGGGCGATCAGCTATAGTATTCAAACTGCATCTCCGCGATGGAGATGGTGTCGCCGTCATCGAGGCCCATCTGCTCCATGCGGCTGTAAACACCGGCCTCGCGCAGCTTGCGGTCCATGTACATCCGGCTTTCGTAGTCGGAGAAGTTCACGCGCGAAACGAGTCGGTCGAGCCAGTCGCCCTCGATGGTCCAGATGCTGTCCTGCTTGCGGATGGTCAGATCATCCGCCGTGCCGAGAACGACCTCCGGCGCAACGTAATCCGCCTCATACACCTGCACGGGCGGCAGCTCGCGCAGCATCGCGCCCGCGGCCAGCACCAGCTCGCGCGTGCCCTGATGGGCGGCGGCGGAAATTTCGAAGTAGGGAAGACCCTTTTCCTCGATGTAGGCGCGGAATTTGTCGGCCATTTCGCGGTCTTCGCCGAGCAGATCGACCTTGTTCGCGGCCACGATCTGCGGCCGGGAGGCAAGGGTTGCGTCGTATTCACGCAGCTCCGCGTTGATGGCCTCGAAGTCCGCGATGGGGTCGCGCCCCTCGCTTCCGGCCACGTCCACCATGTGGATGAGCAGACGGCAGCGGTCAATGTGGCGCAGGAAGTCATGGCCAAGGCCCGCGCCCTCGCTTGCGCCCTCGATGATGCCGGGGATGTCCGCCATCACAAAGCTCGAACCCTCGTCCATCCACACAACGCCGAGATTCGGGAACAGCGTTGTGAAATGATAGGCTGCGATTTTGGGATTGGCGCGGCTGACCACGGACAAAAGCGTGCTTTTGCCAACGCTCGGGAAGCCGACCAGGCCGACGTCCGCCAGCATTTTCAGCTCCAAAATCACATCGCGCTCCTCGCCGGGCAAACCGGGCTTGGCGAAATGCGGGGTCTGGCGTGTGGCGGTGGCAAAGTGTTTGTTGCCCCAACCGCCGCGGCCGCCCTTGGCGATGACGAACGGCTCGTCCGACTGGCTCATGTCGCGCATGATGG
>CAYROZ010000064.1:0-11482 GCA_964426125.1 uncultured Oscillospiraceae bacterium | reverse complement strand
ATCATACTGACACCGGAAGAAAACGGGTCATATACCGTGTTTGTGCCGGATTTCGGCAGTGGAACGCAGGGTAAAAATCTTGCAGACGCTATGTATATGGCAAGGGATTTGATCGGAATTATGGGAATCACACTTCAAGATATGGAAAAAGATATTCCCGTTTCCGGCTCCGCTGAGTGCATCCCTGAAGAAAACGAAATTGTAACATATGTAGATGTAGACTTTGCGGAGTATCGCCGGAAGAATGACAACAAAAAAGTCAAGAAAACACTTACCATTCCGTCTTGGTTAAACGAACAAGCGGAAATGGCGCACATCAACTTTTCAAGAACATTGGAAGAAGCGCTTAAAAGCAAGCTCGAATTGGAAAGCAGATAAGCAAAGGCCACGGATTGCTCCGTGGCCTTTTTTTCAATCCTCTATATCTGCTTTTGTATCCTCGATCAACCTGTCAAGCAGCTTTTCGGCGGCTTCATAATCCCTGTCTGTCATGGCCTCTTTTTGCTTGTTAAGCTGTCGAAGTAAGCCGCGCTGATAGCTTTTGAATATCAAGCTTTCCTCACTCATATTTTCACCCTCAATCATTCAGTCTTTCTTGCATTTCCTCTTTTGAAATAATATCACGGCAATACAGCTCAAGTATAGCATCTACATACACCGCTTTTCTCTCTCTGTATTCCTCGGCAGTTATCATATTAGCAACTAACAGTGTTTCAAGCAATCCTAACGTATTCATCATGATCTTCCTTTCCCTTGATATATCAGGCTTTTTGGGGTTTGTTTTGACCATATCCATCAGTCATGCGCGTTTGAGCTCGGCCACCTTGAGATGGTGGGTACCATCGTGTATCAGCTGACGCGGAACATGTCGGTGGCGGATGTGAAAAAGCAGGGCTTTGCCGAATATTTTGTCGACCATACCGCCGGAGTGTATCCGCAGGCGGCGTCCGGCACGCCGTTTTCCGCGGGGGCGCTGTCTGTCAGCGGCGACATGATCGCCGATCTTACCGAAGACCTCGCCGCCGAGCAGAAGGCCCGCGTGACCTATGACAACATTCTGCGTATGTGCGACGACCCGGATGTGATCGATGCCATCCGCTTCCTGCGTGAGCGCGAGGTGGTACACTATCAAAGATTCGGCGAAGCTCTGCGCCTCGCGACCGAGCGGCTCGACAGCAAAAATGTGTATGTGATGAATCCGTCCTTCGACCGCTGAGGGATAAAGGGAAGGCTCCGCCGCGAGGGCGGAGCCTTTTCGTTCAGTGCTTTCTGCGGCGGAAGCGGCGGGCGAAAACCAGCGCCGCGGCCAATACAAGCAAACAGGATAGCAGAAGCCAAAGCTCGGAGCTTTGCCGCTCCTGCGGCCATTCGCCGCTTGGCGGCTGCGGCATTTCGCCGCTCGGACGATCCGCCTCGCCGGAGGTTGTGGTCTCGCCGCTGGCGTCCGACACTTCGCCGGAGGTTGCCGGGGTGGGAGAAGGCACGGCGGAAGCCGTCGTGTTATCCGATGCGGGCGGCGCGGGCTCGGCGGAAGCGTTCACGGAAGCGTCCGCTGCCGTCTCACCGGAGGGGGCGGGCGCTGGGCTGACCGGCGTCTCGCCGGAGGCGTTTGCGTTCGGCTGCGGCGGCTCGTTGGACGCGCTTGGCTGCGGCGGCTCGTTGGAGCCTCTGTCCGGTGCGGGGCCGCCGCCCATTTTGCCCATGGCAGACAGCTCCAGTCCCGTGGTGTCGATCAGTGTGCTGCTGTCGGCGCGCTGGCCCTGCTTTGTGGAGGGAATGCTGCCGTTCAATTGGCCGGCCACGCTCTCGGCGCGCAGTGTGCAGAATTGCCGCAGCGTGCTCACGCCCACGCCGAATTCCTCCAGCGTGCAGAAGGCCGAGGGATCGACCGCCACATACGGCGCGATGAGCGACATGGTCTCGTCCAGCAGTGTGTCAAGCTTGCCGCCGGTGAACCACTCGTTAATGAACTGCGCGAAGTATTCGTGATACAGCGCGGTGTATTCCTCGCTTGAGAATATCCAGTCGATCATCGGGCGGTCGCCGGAGCCGGAGGTGTCGCCCGGCGTGTCGATGGGATCGTTCACCTCGCCCTGCGCATCGTCGCTTTGGAAGGTGCCGAAGGCAAGGTTGTAGTCCCACGGGATCATGGACAGATGCCCGTTCTGTTCGTGCAGATAGTAGTTGTGCACAAGACCGCCGGTATAGCTGTCGCCGTTGCAGACGAAGTTGTGCACCACAAAATAGCGCAGTACCGCGTCCATATCCAGCGCCTCATCCAGATTTTCGCAGCTTGTCAGATCCTTCAGCGAGGCGATCAGCCGCGCTTTGTCCTCATCGGTCACGGCGGTTTTGGCGCTGTTGAAGATGTTGGGATAGCTGGCCGGATCGTCGTCGATGTAGCGCAGCCTCACATCGCTGTTGCCCATGCCGAAGCCGCCGGGACCGCCGCCGCCGGGACCGCCGCTGGGCCCGCCGGGAGAGGGCGGCTCAAACGAGGGCTCGGCGCTGGCCTCGCCGGAGGCGGCGTTGTTCTCGTCCGCCGGAGCGGGCGTGGGTGCAGGGGAGGGCGCAGGCGTGGGAGCAAGGGAGGCGATGGTTTGCTCCAGCGCGCGGGCGATGGCGTCCGTGTCAAAAAAGCCGCCCGTCATCTCGCCGCTGGCGTCCTCATTGCCGCCCCAGCCGAGACCGTCCGGCTTATACAGAACGCCCGGCGCACTGCCGTAATTGCGGCGCAGGAAACCATCCTCCACGCCCTCGAGCGCCAGATACAGCCCCCAGGGCTCGCCGTTTACGGTGATCCACGCAAAGCTGCTCAGCGGCGCGGGAACGCCGAAATCGTTCATCATCTGGTAGACCAGATAGTCCTTCATATAGGAGTTGTCAAAGATGCCGTTGTTGAGATTGAGCTTGTCCAGCCCGTGATAGCTGAGCGTATCGTCGTAGTGGTCAAACTCGATTTTAAAGCTGTAGCGGCTGCTGCGCAGCTGGGCCACGGAGCTCATGGAGGTGTTGCCCTTGGCCCGGATGGCCACGTTGGGATAGCTCTCGCCGTCGATGGTCAGCGAGCACAGCGCGTATTGCTCGTCGGTGCAGCGGTCGATGAAGCCGTCCCAGTCGTCCATGGCGATGTCGATGGTATGCACACGGCCTGTGTCAAAAAGCCGCGTTTCGTAGCCTGCGTGGTGCCCCGCGCCGGACAGGCCCAGCGCCCCGGCGCCCCAAAAGGCGAGCGCGATCAGCAGCGCGGCAGCCACCGCCCACGCCGTGATGCGGTCGAAGTGCTTATGTGCTGCCATGAGCCTTAGCCCATGTAGTCGCCGTTGTAGCTGACAAGGGCGGCGCTGAAAACGCCGTCAAGCTCGCTCAATGCGCCGATGAAGTCGGTGTCGCCGTCCTTCAGTCGCACCTCAGCGGTCAGCTCCACGCCGTCTTTGCGTGCGGTTTTGGACTTGATGACGCAGCGGGAAACCTGCTTTTCCAGATAGTTGCGCGCGGTCTTTTCGCTGGCGCTGCCGTCGCACTGAATGAGAACGATATACGGCGTGGTGCCGACTTTGCGGTTGACGAACAAAAGCAGGATCACGCCGATCGCCACGCTGCCGAACACGGCCAGCGGGATCATGCCCGCCGCGAGCACAATGCCTGCCGCGATCGACCAGAACAGGAAGGCGATATCCAGCGGCTCCTTGATGGCGGTGCGGAAGCGCACGATGGAAAGCGCGCCCACCATGCCCAGCGACAGCACCACGTTCGAGGTCACAGCGAGGATCACGAGCGTTGTGATCATGGTCATGGCGATGAGCGTGACGCCAAAGCTCATGGAATACATCGCGCCCTGATAGGTCTTTTTGTAAACGTAGAAGATGAAAAGTCCCAGACAAAAGGCCAGTGCCAGCGATACGATCATGTCCAGAACGGACACACTCGTCACGTTTTCCAGAAAGCTTGATTTGAAGATGTCGTTGAGTGTCATGTGTGTTACCTCTCTTTTATCATAAACGCGCGGATCGATTTTGGTTTCATTTTACTCCGAACGACCCGGAACCTCAACGCCGTTCGTTTCGTTTCAGAGGCCGTTTATGCAAAATGAGGGCAATTTGCTTGAAACGAACGGCGGGTTTATGGTATATCTTTTATAGATATCAACAAAAAACAGGGGACAGGGATATGACCGATTACTTTACCGCAATGTACGTCTGGCAGCTCTACGGGCCGGCTTATATCGTCACGGAGGTCATTTTCGCCCTGGCGGTGGCGGTCGTGTTCAACCGCATCCGCTTCACGCCCAAGGGCCTTTTGAAGCTGCTGGGGCAAAGCGCCATCGTGTGGGCGATGATCGTGGTGGTGGCGAGCGTGTGGCAGTGGGTCACGGGCTCCGTGGCAGTACACCGCACGATCATGCCGCTGGTGATTTTGCTGTATATGACCTTTTTCAGCCGCTACAGCTGGCGCACGCGCATCGTGGAGGCGCTCACGCTGTATTCCGCCCACTCGGCCATACTGGTCCTGTCCGAGAGCATTGGCTTTGTTCTGCGCGTGGACTACGGCATAAGCGGCGATATGACGCTGTGGTCGAATGTCATCATGACGTTGCTGCTGGCAGCGTATCTTTATGCCTTCAACTTCGATGCGCACGTGTTCGTGCCGAACTACTGCGTGCTTTTGATGTGTGCGTCCACGGTGGTGACCTATGTGGCGCTTGAGGGCAGCCTGCGCATCAGCGCGCATCAGGAAAGCTATATTTTTCTGACCTTCTGTCTGTTTGTGCTGGAAATGCTGTGCTACGCGATGTTCAGCACGATCTCACGCCAGCACGGGCAAAGCGTGGAAAAGCAGGTGATGAGCGACCGCAAGGCCGGTGCGCGCGATATGCTGCTGGTGTCCCGCGCGGGCTACGACAACATCCATGTGGTGCTGCACGATGTGAAAAACCAGTTCGCCACGCTGCGCACGCTGCTCAATAACGGCAAATACGACGAGGCCATCTCCTTCATGGACGGCTTTGAGCTGTTTGCCTCCCCGGCCATCGAGGCCGTGGACTGCGGCAACGTGGTCATCGACTCCGCCATGGCCGTCGAGCAGGCCAAGGCCCGCCAGAAGGGGCTGAGTCTCGATACCACGGTGGTGGTGCCGCCGGCGCTTTCCATCTCGGACAGCGATCTTGTGTCCGTCATCTGCAATCTGCTCGATAACGCCATCGAATCGTGCAGCCGCGAAAACTGCCGCACCGAGCCCATCGCGGTGCAGATCCGCTACCAGCGCGACTATCTGCTCATTCAGGTCACCAACCCCGTTTCCGACGCGGAGTCGAAGCGCCGCCGGCTCAAGCTGCACACCAGCAAGCCCGGCATGAGCCACGGCTACGGCGCGCGCATCGTGCGCGACATCGCCGAGCGCTACAACGGTCTGGCCAAATTCAGTGTGGAAAATGAACGCTTCATTGCCGATGTGATGCTGGCGCTGCCGCCGGTAGCGCACGAAAAGGAGGGCGGAGCATGAAATCCATCCGCGTTGCCATTTTGGACGACAACAAAACCGCGCTCGGCGCGGTAGAGGCATCGGTGTCCTCCATCTTCCGCGAGCATGGCTTCGAACCGCAGACGGAGTGCTTTGAGACCATAAACGCCCTGCGGCAGGCGGCGCCGTGCGACCTGTATCTGCTGGATATCAGCGTGCCGGACGGCGACGGCATCCGCTTCGCCCGCGAGCTGCGCGAGGGCGGCAGCATGGCGGATATCATCTTCGTTTCCAGCCGCGAGGATAAGGTATTCGATGCCCTGCAGGTGCACCCCTACGGCTTTATCCGCAAATCAAAATTTCTAAACGATGTTTCCGCCGTGATCGCCGGCTACATCGACGAGCGCACCAGCCGCGAAAGCGGCCGCGCCCTGATCGTGATGGCGCGCGGGCAGACGCTGCGCCTGGACATTGACGACATTCTGTATATCGAAAGCGCCGGACGCACGCAAAACGTGTTTCTTGGCAGCCGCCCGGAACCGGTGCCGGTTTCGGAATCGATGGAAAACCTCGAAGGGCTGCTGGCCCGGGAGGGCTTTCTGCGCGCGCACAAGGGCTATCTTGTCAACTGCCGCTATATCCGCCTGATCACAAACACGGACATCCGCCTTTTAAACGACTGCCGTGTGCCGGTATCGCGCCGCAAGCTCACCGAGCTGAAGGAGGCGTATCTGGCCTATATGCAGGGGCAGGGCGCGAAGATGTTCAACTAAATATAGCGTTTTCGGCGCTTTTTTGACCGGCCGCTGTGGGTGCATCCACGGCGGCCGATTCGTTTTGCCGTTCATGACGGAAAAGCGACCGTTCGTGCCGGGCGAAAAAGTGTTTGTGGCGCGAAACAGGCATCTTCTTCGCGGAGTATTGCACAAAAAAAGCCCGGGAGATATTCTGGGATTGTGTAAAATCCATAAAACTGTATGCCGAGGAACAAAACAAAGCGGTACAGTTTGTGGAAAAAAAACGGACGAAATGGAGGAATCGAAAATCATGGCGAAAAACAAGGGCATGAAACGAATGGGCTCGATGCTCCTTATGCTTGTCCTTCTGGCTACGCTCGTGATCGGCGCGCTGCCCGCAGCGGCGGCCGACGGCGATTACGACCAGACGGTACTGTATGAGGAAGGCTATAAGCTCGACATTGAGCTTGAGCAGGAGGGCGCGGTCCTGTTCCAGAACGAGGGCGGCGTGCTGCCGCTTTCGGAGGACGTGCAGGCGGACCTGTACGGCTACTTCTCCTACAACATCATCCACGGCGGCGGCGGCTCCGGCAAGGGCAAGTGGGACGCCGACTGCCTGCAGGAGAAGGAAGCGTTCGAACTGGCCGGCCTGGATGTCAACGACGACCTTTGGGCCTGGATGGGCTCGAAGAGCGGCGCGGGCCTTGTGCAGGAAAGCTGGGTGGCGGACCGCGGCGGCACCTACGTCAACGCCAACACCTACGACCTGCCGGAAGTGCCGGTGGATACCTACCGCAAGAGCCTTTCCGTGGCGCATCCGGAGTCGAATGTCGCCATCGTGACGATCGGCCGTCAGGGCCACGAGGGCGCGGAGCTTCCCATGAGCATGGCTTCTTACAACATCTCCACGGACAAGCGCAAGGGCAGCGCGGAGCGCACCTATCTCGACCCGACCGAAACCGAGCTTGAGATGCTTCAGTATCTGCGCGAGGAAGCCGGTTATGAGACCATCATCCTGCTCGTCGATTCCTCCAACGTGATGACGCTCGGCGAGTACATGGAATACACCGACGCCGTTCTGTGGATCGGCGGCCCCGGTGAGTCGGGTCTTGTCGGTGTGGCGAATCTGCTTCTCGGCCGCGACAGCGCCGGCCGCCAGATCAGCCCCAGCGGCCGCACGGCGGACACCTGGATGACCGATTTCTACAGCTATCCCGTGTATTATAACAACGGCAACGGCACCAGCTACACCAACCTCACCGAGGGCGGCATGGGCGCGCCGAAGTACAACCAGTACGAGGAAGGCATTTTCGTCGGCTACCGCTGGTATGAAACGGCTTATGCCGATCAGCTCGTGCTCGAGGGTGCGAATACCGACGAAAACGGCAACTATATTACTTACGACTATTATAACGACTACGACAGCATCGTGGCCATGCCCTTCGGCGGCGGCCTGTCCTACACCACCTTCGATTGGGAAGTGGTGGAAAGCGACGTGAAGCTTGAGGCCCACGGCACCAACACCGTTCGCGTGAAGGTCACCAACACCGGCGACTGGGCGGGCAAGGACGTCGTTCAGCTTTACATCCATGCGCCGTATTATGAAGGCAGCATCGACAAGGCGGAGGTCGTTCTGGCCGGTTACGCCAAGACCGATCGCCTCAAACCCGGCGAAAGCGGCATTGTCACCATCACCTTCGAAACCGACAACGTCGCCTCCTACGACTATCTCGGCTACATCGCCTCCGAGCGCGGCACCGACTACAACGGAAACCCCAAGTTCGGCGGCTATGTGCTTGAGCACGGCGATTATGAGATCCGTATCCAGAGCGATGCCCACACCCAGAAGTGCGACCCCGTGTGCGTCACGGTGGCCGAGGACATCATCTATACCGAAGAGGCCGACGGCATCCGTGCCAGCGACAAGACCGAGGCTTACAACAAGCTCAACGACCTCAACTGCGGCGACGGCTCCGGCACCATGATCTACATGAGCCGCGGCTCGCTGGCCGAGGACTGGGATAAGGTCACGAACCTCAACGTCATGGGCGAGGGCACCCGTTCCCGTCAGGACCAGCTCGGCGAGGTCGGCACGGCCTATAACCCCATGACCGGCGTGGAGGAGACCACGGTCGTCTCCAACGTTGCCCTCGGCGAGGTGCAGGCGGCCTACGTCAACACCGCCAAGCAGGGTGAGACCGCCGTTACCATCGAGGTGCCCTATCAGGACACCACCACGACGATCGATCTGACCTTCGGCTATCAGGGCGCGAGCGAATTCGTGGGCAACTCCGGCCTGAACTACTGGGGCAAGTCCAACAACGACGACAGCTACAAGCAGGCTGTCATGAACATCGGCAAGAGCACCACCGGCTACACTGTGGATACCCGCTTTGCCCGCAATGGCGACATCAGCGAATCTGACCCCGTCACGGACAGCACCGATCCCGCCGATTCCTACGGCTGGGACGAGATCCCCTGGGAGGACAGCCGCTGGGATGACTGGGCCGACCAGATCTCGCTGGAGAACCTTGTCACCTTCCAGGGCCAGAGCTGGGGCGGCGCCTTTGCCGGCACCAACGCCATCAGCTCCTCCGACGGGCCCGGCGAGGCCGGCACCGGCGGCAAGGAAGGCAACACCTGGTTCTGCTCCGAGGTCGTGATGGCCTCTACCTGGAACCTTGAGCTCATCGAGCGCGTGGGCCAGTGCTACGGCAAACAGTGCGTGCGCACCGGCATCACCTCCTGCTATGGCCCGGCCATGGATACCCACCGCAGCCCCTTCGGCGGCCGTAACTTCGAATACTACAGCGAGGACGGCTTCCTGTCCGGCTCCATGTGCATCGCGGAAACCGCGGGCATCCAGTCCGAGGGCGTGGGCACCTTCAACAAGCACTTCATGCTCAATGACCTCGATGGCGGCCGTTCCGGCCAGATCGACTGGTGCAACGAGCAGGCTCTGCGCGAGATCTACATCCGCGCCTGGGAATACTCCATCAAGGACGAGCAGGCTCCCATGAGCGGCATGATGGCCTCCCTCAACCGCATCGGCCTGTCCTGGGCCCACCGCGGCGTTTACATCGGCATTCTGCGCGAGGAGTTCGGCTTCCATGGCCTGCTGATCTCCGACGGCATGGACGTGGAAAGCGCGACCGGCGCGGTCAAGGCGGCCTATTCCCAGATCGCCTGCCTGCTGTGGTCCAAGCCTGTGACGGCTTCCACCTCCGTGGCGCAGGACGGCTACATCTTCAAAGATAACGTCGTTTCCCTTGACACCATCGCCGACTACTACGGCGTGTATCAGCTGCGCGAAACGTGGAAGAACCGTCTGTGGTACGACACGCACATCCTCTGCGACGGCGACCTTTACGACATGAGCTACTGGGAGAGCCTCGAAAGCCGCAACTACGAGGAGATGCCCGTGGCCAATCTGTTCGGCTGATAAACCTTTACACAGCGCCGGAGCCCTGCGTGTCAGGGCTCCGGCAGGGAGGAACTTATGGATAACCAAACCAAACGGGGAGCGCTCGACCGCTTTTTCCATCTGTCACAACGCGGCACGAACGTGAAGACCGAGATATTCGCAGGACTTCTGATGTTCTTCGAGGTCATCTGCACGGCGGCCGTCAGCGCCCAGCTGATCGCGTCGAATGCCGGCATCCCCAGCTTTTCCACGGTCTATTTCGCCATGATCCTTGCGGCCATGGTGGGAACGATCCTCATGGGCGTTTTGTGCAACGCGCCGCTGATGCAGTCGGTGAGCATGGGCGCCGTGATCCTCATTGTGACGACGCTGTCGTCAAATCTCGGCCTCACGATCTTCAATGTTCTGATGCTGGCGTTTGTGGCAAACCTCATTTATCTCGCCGTCATGCTCATCAAGCCCGCGCGCCGTTTTGTGTTCGATGCGGTGCCGGTGCAGATCAAAAAGGTGCTGCCCGCAGCGCTCGGCGCGTATCTGCTGGTGTACGCCATTTCGCAGCTGAAGCTGCTGAGTGTTTCCGTCACGGACTACAGCGCCGTGCTCGAGTCCATGGCGGCTGCCGGTGAGCGGCTGAGCTTCTGGGGCACGAGCAGCCTGAACTTCGCCGTGCCGGACAGCGCCGTATACGGCTGGTATACCGCCACGGCGGTCATCACGGCGGCGGTCGGTCTTGTTGCCATGCTCATTTTCAAGGCCCGCCGCATCAAGCACGCGCCGATGTGGTCGCTGCTTGCGGCTTTTGTGGTTTTCGTGGCACTGTGGGCGCTGCGCGCGAACTTCCAGGACTACTATTTCTACGCATTTTTCACCCCGGCCTACGGCGGGATGTACTTCTACGACGGCATTTCCCGCATCAACGGCGAGTATAAGTCCTCGCTTTTGATGAAGCTGTTCGGCGAAGGCTTTGACTTCACGGTTTACACCAACTATCTGAAATACCTCGAGTCCCAGGCCACGGGCCTCGCCGTCGACGCGGTCACGGTCAATGCCGGCGGCAAGATCTTCGGCATTTTTGTCACCACCGTTCTGTCGTTCCTCGCCCTTGGCGTGAGCGAGACCGGCGCAGGTCTGCACGGCAGCGCCTACGCCGCCGATGCGCTCGATGAAACCGGCACGCCCATTTATCAGCAGGGCGGTCTGCTTCAGAAGCTCGGCGAGCGCGGCGATGTTTACAGCGTCAACGCGCTTTCCTCGCTGGTCGGCTGTGCGCTGGGCGCAGGACCGGTCAGCGTTCGCGGCGAAAGCGTTCTCGGCGCGAAGGAAGGCGGCAAAACGGGCCTTTCCGCCATCGTGGCGGGCCTTCTGTGCATCGTGGCGCTGTTCAACCTCATCTTCTCGGCTCTGTTTTTGGACGGCAACATCGTGATGGGACTGCTCGTCGCGGCGGCGCTGGGGCTGCTCACGGCGCTGAAGCACTGCGACTTCAGCGATGCGCTGAGCGCCATTCCCGCGCTGGCCATGGTGGCGGCGGCGGGCCTGTGCCAGAGTCTGGCTGCGGGCATTTTGCTCGGCATCACGGCGGACACCGTCATCCGGCTGCTTTCCGGCCAGGCAAAGCAGATCAAGGCGGGAGCCTATCTCTTCTCGGCGGCTGCGCTGGTGTGCGCCGTCATCGCCCTGATTTAAATCGGGCGGATCAAATTTAATTAGGAGGCTAACATGAAAAAAGCAAAAGCATTGGCAGTTGTCGTGTGTGCTGTTGTGTGCCTTGGACTTGTTATGCTGTCGGGCTGCGGCGATAAGCAGACGAGCAGCGGCATGACAGCGCTGACTGCGCCGACCAACGTGGCCGTCAATTATG
>CAYROZ010000063.1:0-11579 GCA_964426125.1 uncultured Oscillospiraceae bacterium | reverse complement strand
CCTGTACACGGGGCGAAGCCCCGGTACACCACCGAGTTTTTCTGACGTGGTACGGGTAGTGGGAGTTGAACCCACACGAATCGCTTCACTGGAACCTAAATCCAGCGCGTCTGCCAATTCCGCCATACCCGCGTATCCCTGCTATTATAGCGGATGTTGACAAAGCTTGCAAGGCGGGATATTATGATTTTTTGAAAAGAGAGAGAGGAATTTGCGGATATGAAGCACAAACATGAGCTGGCCGTGCTGCTGGCGGCGTGCGGCTGGGGCGTGATCGGCCTGTTCACGCGGCAGTTGGGCGCGCAGGGGCTCGGCTCGGGAGATATATTGCTGCTGCGCGCGGGCGGCTGCGCGGTCAGCTTCGCCATTGCGCTGGCGGTCAGCGGCGTGAAGAATTTTGCCGTGCGCTGGCGGGATGTGCCGCTGTTTCTGGCATTCGGCGTGGCCACGCTGTTTTTCACCTACTGCTACTACCGCTCCATCGCGCTGGCCAGTATGTCCGTGGCGTGTACGCTGATGTTCACGGCGCCGGTGTTCGTGATGGTGATGAGCGTTTTCGTCTTCCACGAAAAATTCAGCCGCCAGAAGCTGCTGGCGCTGATTTTGGCGCTCGGCGGCGTCACGCTCGTTTCGGGGCTTGTGTCCGGCGGGGCGGCGTTTTCCGCGCTGGGGGCGCTGTTCGGACTGCTCAGCGGCATCGGCTACGCGCTTTATAACATCCTGTCGAAGCTGCTCAGCGGCCGCGGCTATTCCGTTTGGCAGATCAATTTCTACGGCTGGACCATCTGCGCGCTCGCGTGCGTGGCCATCTGGGGCGTGCAGGGCGCGGCACCTGCGCTGGCGGACGGCAAGGGCATCTGGCTGTGCGTGGTGATGGTGATCGTGTCCGGCTTCCTCCCGGCGCTTTTGTACAACTGGGCGCTTGGCAGCATGGAGGCCAGCCGCGCGTCCATGATGGGCACGCTCGAGCCCGTCGTAGCCACGATCACGGGGGCCATCGCCTTCCGTGAGAGCATATCGGTCACGGGCTTTTTGGGCATCGTGCTGGTGCTCGTGGCGGTGGCAACGCTGAATATTAAACCAAAGAAAGCGAAATAATACGCAAAGGAGCGGCATCTGCCGCTCCTTTTTTGTATATGGATGCAAATCAGAACAGAATCGAGATATTTCCGTGCAGGGCCAGACGCAAAAGGCCGATCAGGATCAGATGGCCGGGGTAATACGCATAGAAAAACCACTTCATTCCGGTCCATTTGCCGCGCTCGCCGTTGTATTGGGCCAGCAGCGGAATGGTCAGGAAGGTGAACATCTGCAAAAGGCCGTATAGTTTGTCGATAAACAGGAAGTATACCGCCGCGTATATCGCCGTCCAGAGAACGATGTCCAGCGCCTGACGGCGGAAATTGCCGCGGTGGACGTAGAGATAAAACGGGCACATCACGGCGATGCTCGACCAGTCGGACGGGAACCCGATCACACACGCGGCCAGCGCCAGCAATAGCTGCGCCCAGGAGGGCATATTGTCCTGCCGGCACAGGGCGATCAGCAGCGCGCCCCACGCAAGCGACCACATAACGCTGGTCTGGTTGAACACGCCGGTGGACAGCGGCACAAACGGGATGCCGAACGCGAAGTTATATGCGAAATGCGACACGATGGCAAACAGGAACAGCCGCCCGATGTAGCGGCGCATATCGTGCGTGTAGTGGCAGCCCTCCGCGATGAAAAACCACATGATGGGCGCGGTGAGCCGCCCGATGATGTGCAGGGCGAACACATACCAAACCGCCTGCGTGCCGGGGAAGATGGCCCAGGTTGCGTGGTCGATCGTCATGGCGATGATGGCGATGAGCTTGAGCTGGTTGGAGTTCAGCCGCTTTTTCTGCGTTTGCATGGAGGAGACCTCCTGTTCGGAAAAGATGGGGGGTTATTGCCGGGCGGATTCCTGCGTAAGCTGCTGATACATCTTCATCAGCGCGGCCACGCAGGAGGTCTCCGTGGTGGTTTTGATGTCAAAGCCGTAGGCGCGCATCACGGCGCGGTCGTTTTGCTGGTGGGCCCGGCGAAGCTGGGGCGGCATGGCCAGCTCGTCGTACAGATCGGCCAGACTGCAATCGGGATACAGCGCGCGGGCGTCCAGAATATCCTGTGCCGTCTGCTCGATGGCGGTTTTCTGCTCGTCCGTCGGCGTGGGCCAGGGGAAGTTGTTGTAGACGATGGTATTGGAATAGCGGTAACGCATTTCCAAGCGCCCGCACACAGCTCGCATCCATGCCATGTGAACATTGGAGGTTAGAATGCCGAAGTGATAGAGGGTTGTTTGGGGGATGATTAAGACTAGGTTACTGGAAATCGTATCTGGGCTTAAAAAACCGATGGGAACGTATTTTCTTCGTTCGGATGAGACGCTTGGTATAATGATGTAATCTGTTTCGGGTTGTCTGTTTTCTGTAAAAAGAGTCGGTTTATCCGCCCACTGCCTCGTGGCAGCTTTTGTACTGGCAAGACGCATTTCACGAACGCGGGATACACGCTCGCGAATGGGAGAGCATTGGCTTATGATGGCGGGGGATGCTTTGGTAAGCCACAGGCAGTAGCGCTCTTTTCCATTGATAAACTCTTCGGCACCCAGAAATTTTTTGATATAGGGAGCGGCTTCCGGAGCCACGCGCAGCAGTTCGCGTTTTTCATCTGGCGAAAGGGTTAGATTTCCGCCATCGGTTGGCTGGCTTCCCTTGCGTATTTCGGGAACGGAACACAAAGGCTTGCTTCGTTTCTCGATAAACACTGTGGGTGCGGAGAGTAGATATGCGCTGATGTTGTCAACGATTTCCGGCCGGTCGCTTGTGTAAAGGAACCTCGGTTTGGGATTCGATGCTTCGCTGAATCCTACGATCACACAATGCACATGGGCCTTTTCGCTGGCCTCACTGTCCCAGCGGAAGGTGCGGTGGGCAAAGTCGATGTGGATGCCAAAACGGTCGTAGAGCGGCTTCCAAACGGCGGCCACCTGCTCGCCCTGTGTGATGGAGTTGGTGGAAACAAAGGCGGTGCGGATGGCCGTGTTCTGCATGAGCTGCGCGGCCTTGAAATACCAGCCGGAAACATAGTCGATGTTCTTGCCTATGCCGTCCATAATGCCCTGTAAGTCCGCTTTCTGCTCGGCAGTCTGGTAGGTGTAGCCCACAAACGGGGGATTGCCCATGATGTAGCGGAGCTTGTCCTTGGGCACCACGGTCTCCCAGTCGAGGCGCAGGGCGTTGCCCTCGATGATGTTCGGGTAGGACTTGAGCGGCAGGAAATCCAGCGGCATATGCACGATGGCCTCGGTTTCCTTCATCATCTGGCTTTCCGCGATCCACAGCGCGGTCTTGGCCACGGTCACGGCGAAATCGTTTATCTCAATGCCGTAAAACTGGCCGATGGACACCGAGATGGGGTTTGTGATGTCCATGACCATCTGGCCGTCATTGAGCAGGGAGAGGACCTCGTTTTCCAGCCGCCGCAGGGAAATGTAGGTTTCCGTTAAGAAGTTGCCGCTGCCGCACGCGGGATCGAGGAAAACGAGCGACTGAAGGGTACCCTTCAGCACCAAGAGTCTCCGCCTCTTGGTGCCATAGGATGCTATAGACTTTATTTCTTCCAGCTCGGCTTTCAGGTCGTCCAGAAACAGCGGGTCGATGACCTTGTGGATGTTTTCGATGCTGGTGTAGTGCATTCCGCCGGAGCGGCGCGTTTCGGGATTGAGCGTGGATTCAAACACCGCGCCGAAAATGGTGGGGCTGATGGCCGACCAGTCAAAATTTTCGCTGGCTTTGTGCATCAGCAGCGCTTTCAGCTCCTCCGTGAAGGGCGGTATCTCGATCGTTTCGTCGGCAAACAGCCCGCCGTTTACATAGGGGAAGGCCGCCAGCGTGGGATTGTCGTCGGCAAGATATTTGTCGCGCTCCTCGGGCTTTGTGTCCAGAATGTGAAACAGCTCCACCAGCGCGCGGCGCAGGCCGGCGGCGGGAATATCGCGCAGATAGTCGTGGAACATCTCGCGGCGGCCAAAAATGCCCGCGTCCTCGGCGTACAGGCAGAAAACCAGCCGCACGCACAGCGCGTTGAGACTGCGCAGTGTTTCGGGCGCGTCGGGGTCTTTATACTGCTTGCGCAGCGCATCGTACAAAACGCCCACCAGCTCGCCGGCTTTCAGTGAGACCTCCATTTCCTTTTGGATGTGGCTGTCGCCGGTGTCCACAAGGAATTGCAGGCGATAGTATTCCTTTTCCAGATCGGCCAGCCGGATGACCTCCGCCTCGCCGGTGGGACGCTCCATATCGTAGATGTAAAATTCTGCGAAGTTGCACGTCACGATCCAGCGCGGGCGCTGGGAATAGGGAAGCTCCGCGGCGTAGCGCTTGGCCTGCTGAAACGGCGTGAGCAGGGAGCCGTCCGATTGGCGGATGGGCTTGTTCAGATCCTTGCCGAGACCCTTTTGCTCGATGAGAACATGGGTGGAGGGGATGAAGCCATCGATAAACGAGGTGTGGTCCAGCAAAATCTGGTCTTCAAAGGAGATGAACTTGTCCGGCTCGGCCACGCCGTATACCTTTTGCAGCAGAGAAAGCCAAAAGGTCTGGCTGTGGCCCTTTTCATAGCCCTTTCCGGCCCAGTCGGCGGCGAAGCGCTTGGCGGCGGCTCTTTGTTCAGCATCGGTCATGGCGGCATCCTCCGGTTTGTTTTTTGCCAATTATAACACAACAAGCACAAACCGAAAAGGCTTGTGCTTGCTGCGAGCATAGAAATTCAATTTTTTTACGCCTTGGGTTTGAAGCTGTCCTTGAGGGCCACGGCGCGGTTGAACACGAGATGGCCGGGCGCGGAATCTTTATTATCCACGGCAAAATAGCCCATGCGCAGGAACTGGAAGCTTTCGGGGGCCTTGGCGTCCTCGAGGGCTTTTTCCACCTTGCAGCCGGTGAGGACCTCGAGGGAATCGGGGTTGAGGCAGGTGATGAAATCCTCGGCGGCATCCGGCTCGGGATCGGAGAACAGATAGTCGTACAGGCGGATCTCCGCATCGGCGCAGTTGGCCGCATCGACCCAGTGCACCGTGCCGCGCACCTTGCGGCCATCGGGCGTGTCGCCGCCGCGGGTGGCGGGGTCGTATTCGCACAGGACGTTCACAACGTTGCCGTCCGCGTCCTTTTCGCAGCCCGTGCAGCGCACGATGTACGCGCCCTTGAGACGAACCTCGTTGCCGGGGTAGAAGCGGTTGTATTTCTTCGCGGGTTCTTCCATGAAATCGTCCGCTTCGATGTAAAGCTCGCGGGAGAAGGAGACCGCGCGGGTGCCGGCGGATTCATCGAGGTTGTTGTTTTCGATTTCGAAGGTCTCGGACTGCCCTTCGGGGTAGTTCGTGACAGTAAGCTTCAGCGGGCGCACAACGGCCATGCGGCGCGGGGCTCTGGCGTTTAGCTCATCGCGCAGGCAGGACTCAAGCAGGGAATAGTCCACCGTGGAGTTTACCTTGGAAACGCCGATGCGCTCGATGAAATTGCGGATGGAAGCGGGCGTGTAGCCCCGGCGGCGCAGACCGCACAGCGTGGGCATACGCGGGTCGTCCCAGCCGGAAACATGGCCCTCCTCCACCAGACGGCGCAGCTTGCGCTTCGACATGACGGTGTAGTTGATGCCAAGGCGGGCAAACTCGATCTGGCGGGGCTTGGCGGGCACGTCCGTGTGCTCGATGACCCAGTTATACAGCGGGCGATGGTCCTCATACTCCAGCGAGCACAGCGAGTGGGTGATGCCCTCAAGCGCGTCCTGAATGGGGTGGGCGAAGTCGTACATGGGGAACACGCACCATTTGGTGCCCTGGCGGTGATGCTCGATGTAGCGGATGCGGTACAGCACGGGGTCGCGCATATTGAAGTTGCCGCTTTCCAGATCGATCTTCGCGCGCAGGGTGTATTTGCCCTCGGGGAACTCGCCGTCGCGCATACGGTGGAACAGGTCAAGGCTCTCCTCGATCGGCCGGTCGCGCCACGGGGAGCGGGCGGGATGGGAGGTGTCGCCGCGGTATTCGCGGAACTGCTCGGGCGTCAGCTCGCACACATAGGCCAGACCCTTGCGGATCAGACCCTCGGCCAGCTCGTAGGTTTTTTCAAAGTAGTCGCTGCCGTAGAAGAAGCGGTCGCCCCAGTCAAAGCCCAGCCAGTGGATGTCCTCCTGGATGGCATCGACGTACTCGGTGTCCTCCTTGGCGGGGTTGGTGTCGTCCATGCGCAGATTGGTGATGCCGCCGAATTTTTCGGCGGTGCCGAAGTCGATGCACAGGGCCTTGCAGTGGCCGATGTGCAGATAGCCGTTCGGCTCGGGCGGGAAGCGGGTGTGCACCTGCTTGCCCTCAAACTGGCCGCCGGCGGCGATATCCTCGGCGACAAAGTCCATGATAAAGTTTTTCGAGACGTTTTCTTCTGTCATTTTTTTCGGTTCCCCTTTGTCCAGTCCGGCGCGGATGCCCGGCGTTTATAATACGGCGGTGCGGGACCGGAGAAAACCGGTCCCGCCGCGGGTTTTATAGCGGAGGTCAGTTGACGTTGTAGCTGATGGTGTAGTAGGCGCCGGTGTCGTGGCTCCAGCCGCTGGTGAGCTTTACAACGATGTAATAGGTGCCGGGCTCCACTTCGCACTGGCCGCGCTGATAGCTCTTGCCGTCGGCGTCGTAGGCGGTGATGTAGCCGGTGTCGATGCCGCTCGAATCCTTGAGATGGTCAAGCTCTTCGTTCGTGACCCAGGTGCCGTCGATATACTGCGTGTCGTCCTTGTAGTGCGGGCAGATGAGGATCTCCACGTTGCTCTTTTCCTCCACCGTGAACGAGAAGATGTCCACGCTGTCGGCGGCGTCGCCCTCGCCCTTGCCTTCGCGGTTGATGTAGGCGGCGGTTTTGGCGCCCAGATGCAGCTCGGTGGCCTCGGCGGTGGTGTTGTTCGGCTCAAGCTCGATGTAGTCGGCGGTGTCGTAAAGCTTTTCGCCGGCGTCGCCGGTGAGCACGCGGGTGCCCTCGGGGGCCACGTTGTTGGCCGCGCGGAATTCATCCATACTGATGGTGGAGCCCTGCGCCATGCTCTCCATGGAGGCGGTGCTGATGGCGTAGTTCTGGCCGTCGCCGGCGGCGTCCATGACGCACAGGCCCAGCAGCTCGCCGTAGCCGTTGACAAGCGGACCGCCGGCGGTGCTGCCGGTGATGGCGGCGGAGGTCTGCACGCAGTCGAACGCGTTCACGCTCACGCCCGTGGCGATCACGCTGCCCTCTGTCAGCGCGCTGTCGGGGCCGAGCGCATAGGCGGACTCGTTCACCTCAACGCCCCATTTGCCCGCCATGAGATCGGGGGTGTTCTGGCGCGTGGTGGCCAGAACGGCCGCGTTCATGTCGGCGTTGTAGTAGCGCACGCCAACGACCTCGTACACGCCGCCGTCGTACAAAACGACGTCGGCGTGGTCGGCGCCGAGAATGCTGTCCATGCTGGTGAACACGCTGCCGTAGGCATAGAAGCCGGCGCTGGTGCTCAAAAGTTCATCGGTGCGGCTGTAGGCGTTGATCTTCACAATGCTCTCGGCCAGCGTGGCTTTGAGCGTGTCGGGCGTTTTCAGCTCGCGGGCGGCCTTTTCCGCCGCGTCCGCCTCCTCCTGCGCCTTGACCGGATCGTAGTAGTTGCTGATAACGATGGGCTCCGGCGTCTCCTGCGTGCCAAACAGCTGGTCGGCCATATCGTCAAACACCGAGCAGCCGGTGCAGCCAAGGATCATGAGCAGGGAAAGCGCGATGGTCAGAATTCTTTTCTTCATGGTAGCCTCCTGATTCTATGGGATTGGTTACAATTTGTTGTTCTTTTGTAATTTTTGTTTATTATACTATCTTTTTTATCTGTTTACAAGCCCTAAATTTCGAGATATAATATTATGGTATTTTTAAAATGAGGCTAGCTGTGGTCATGCCGCTGCCAAACGGCTGCACCGCGGAGGAAAGGAAGTCGATATAGTGGCTGTACGCGATCTCGCGGCGGAGGAATTTGACGCCGCCATTGCCGCCGGCACAACGCTGGTGGATTTTTGGGCTGCCTGGTGCGGCCCGTGCCGGATGCAAAGTCCGGTGGTGGATGAATTTGCGGAAAAACATCCGGAAGTGCAGGTGTGCAAGGTGAATGTGGACGAGCAGCGCGAGCTTGCCTTGCGCTATGGCGTGATGTCCATTCCCACGCTGCTTGTGTTCCGAAACGGAAAACCCATCGCGCAGCAGGTCGGACTTGCGCCGATGGAAAAGCTGGAGGAGATGACAAAATGACCGATATCCCGAAACAATACGACCCCAAACAGGTCGAGGACCGAATTTATAAAATGTGGTGCGACGGCGGCTATTTCCATGCCGAGCGCGACCCGGAGAAAAAGCCGTTCACCATCGTGATCCCGCCCCCGAACGTAACGGGCCAGCTGCATCTGGGCCACGCGTTCGACGAAACGCTGCAGGACACCCTCATCCGCTACAAGCGCATGAAGGGTTTTTCCGCGCTGTGGCTGCCCGGCTATGACCACGCCGGCATCGCCACGCAGATCAAGGTGGAGGAGCAGCTGCGCGAAAACGAGCATCTGACCCGCTTCGATCTCGGACGCGAAAAATTCCTGGAGCGCGTGTGGGACTGGAAAAACAAATATGGCGACCGCATCGTCACGCAGCTGAAGACCCTCGGCTCGTCCTGCGACTGGGACCGCCAGCGCTTCACCATGGACGACGCCTGCTCCAAGGCCGTGCGCGAGGTGTTCTGCAACCTTTATGAAAAGGGCCTGATCTACAAGGGTAAGCGTATCATCAACTGGTGCCCCCACTGCACCACCGCGCTTTCCGACGCCGAGGTCGAATACGAGGAAAAGCAGGGCAGCTTCTGGCACATCCGCTATCCGCTCACGGACGGCTCCGGCTTTCTGGAGGTCGCCACGACCCGTCCCGAGACCATGCTGGGCGACGCCGCCGTGGCCGTCAACCCCGAGGACGAGCGCTATAAGCATCTCATCGGCAAAACGCTCACGCTGCCGCTGGTGGGCCGCGAGATCCCCATCGTGGGCGATGAGCACGCCGATATGGAATTTGGCACCGGCTGCGTGAAGATCACGCCCTGCCACGACCCCAACGACTTCGAGGTCGGCCTGCGCCACGATCTGCCGCAGTATCTCGTGCTGGACGGCGAAGGCCGCATCACCGGCGGCTACAAGTGGGACGGCATGGACCGCTATGCCGCGCGCAAGGCCATCGTGGCCGAGCTTGAGGCCGAGGGCTATCTCGTTTCCATCGAGCCGTGCGTACATAACGTGGGCACCTGCTACCGCTGCCACAACGACGTGGAGCCGCTGGCGAGCGACCAGTGGTTTGTGAAGATGGAGCCGCTGGCCAAGCGCGCCATCGAGGTGGTGGAAAACGGCACTGTGAAATTCGTGCCCGAGCGCTTTTCCAAAACCTATCTCAACTGGATGCACAACGTCCGCGACTGGTGCATCAGCCGCCAGCTGTGGTGGGGCCACCAGATCCCCGCGTGGTACTGCGCCGACTGCGGCCATGTGACCGTCAGCCGTGAAGATGCCTGCCAGTGCGAAAAGTGCGGCAGTAAGAATATCGAGCGCGACCCCGACGTGCTGGATACCTGGTTTTCCAGCGCCCTCTGGCCCTTCTCCACGATGGGCTGGCCGGACACCGAGGCGGAGGACTATAAATACTTCTTCCCCACGGATGTGCTCGTCACGGGCTACGACATCATCTTCTTCTGGGTCGCCCGCATGATCTTCTCCAGCCTTGAGCAGACCGACCGCGAGCCGTTCCACACCGTGCTCATCCACGGCCTCATCCGCGACAGCCAGGGTAAGAAAATGTCCAAGTCCGCCGGCAACGGCGTGGACCCGCTGGAAATGATCGACCGCTTCGGCGCCGATGCGCTGCGCTTTAACATCATCACGGGCAACAGCCCCGGAAACGATATGCGTTTTTATGTCGAGCGCTGCGAGGCCATGCGCAACTTTGCCAACAAGCTGTGGAATGCCGCGCGCTATGTGATGATGAATCTGGACGTGACCGAAAACCGTCTGCCGGACGAGCTTCGTCTGGAGGACAAGTGGATCGTGTCCAAGCTCAACGAGCTCGTGCGCGAGGTCAACGACAACTTCGATAAATATGAGCTCGGCATCGCCGCCACGAAGATCTACGACTTCATCTGGGACAGCTTCTGCGACTGGTACATCGAGATCACCAAGCCCCGCCTGCGCGAGGGCGACCGCGATGCGCAGTATGTGCTGCTTTATGTGCTGACGGACATTTTGAAGCTGCTGCATCCGTTCATGCCGTTCATCACGGAAGAACTTTACGGCGCCATCCCCCACGAGGGCGACAAGCTGATCGTGGCGTCGTATCCGGAATACGACCCGGCGCTGAGCTTCCCCGCGGACGAGGCCGACTTTGAGGCCATCATGACCGCCGTCAAGGCTGTGCGCAGCCGCCGCAGCGAGATGAACGTGCCTGCGTCGAAAAAGCCGCATCTGATCATCGCCACGGCGCGGCCGGAGGTGTTTGAAAAGGGCAGCGTGTATCTTTCCAACCTCGCCTTCGCCGGCAGTGTGGAGGTTTGCACGGAGGCTCCGGCTGACACGACCGGCATGGTCAGTGTGGTCACGGAGGACGCGAAGATGTTCATGCCCATGGCGGAGCTGGTCGATCTGGCCGCCGAGCGTGCGCGCATCGAAAAAGAGCTTGAAAAGGCGAAAAAGGATGTCGCCGGACAGCAGGCGAAGCTTGCCAATGAAAACTTCGTCTCCCGCGCGCCGGAGCGCGTGGTGGCGGCCGAGCGCGAAAAGCTGGCCAAGGCGCAGGCCCTGTGCGCCAATCTGGAAGAAAGTCTGAAAAATTTGGGCTGACGACCGGATCCGACCAAAAACGCAAGCGAAAAAAGATAGAATTGCACCGTACCGAACGTTCGGCACGGTGCAATTTTTTTTATCGAAACACAGAAGGTGGGATACAAATGAAAGTGTTGTCATCATACCGCGACGGTAAGCTCACGCTGTATTTGCAGGGCGAGCTTGACCACCACGAGGCCCATGAGGCCCTGCGGCGCATCGCCCGCACGCTCGATGATTACCTGCCGCGCGACTGCGTGGTGGATATGGGCGCGCTGGCGTTCATGGATTCGTCCGGCATCGCGCTGATTTTAAAGGTGAATAAGCTCATGGCGGAAACCGGCGGGCGTGCATGGGTGGAAAATGCGAAGGGCCAGCCGCTCAAGGTGCTCGATGCCTCCGGCATTGACCGGCTGCTGCGCGTGTCCACCGCCGCGGAATCCGCCCAGTGAGAGAGGAGATACATACATGAAAGGACAAAATTACATCAAACTGGAGTTTCCCGCGCGCAGTGCCAACGAGGCCTTTGCCCGCGCGGCGGCGGCCGCCTTTGCCGTGCAGCTCGACCCCACGCTCGAAGAACTCGGCGACATCAAAACCGCCGTGTCCGAGGCCGTCACGAACGCCATCGTGCACGCCTACCCCGACAGCATCG
>CAYROZ010000062.1:0-11627 GCA_964426125.1 uncultured Oscillospiraceae bacterium | reverse complement strand
CATAGGCCTTCACGCCGTTCCAGGTGCCCTGGTTGAAGGACTTGTCCTTCAGCTGGCCCACGTCGGTGACGAAAGCGAGCTCATACACGCCGTCATCGGCGGTGATGTTGTCCTCGATGTCGTCGGGGTTCACGGCCTCGTCAGCCGCGGGTTCCTCAGCCGCCGTCTCTTCGGTCTCGGCAGCTTCTTCGGTGGTTTCGGTGGTCTCTTCGGCCGCGGCGGTGGTTTCTTCAACCGCGGGCTCCTCAGCCTTCTCGGCGCCGCAGGCGCACAGAGCGAAGACGAGGCAAAGGGCAAGAACAAGCGCAAGAATCTTCTTCATGGTAATCCTCCTATAAAATTTTCGGCATATTACGCCACACGCAAGTATATCATGCCGCAAGCGAACATTCAATGGTATTGCCGCCAAAAAATCACGTTTTTTTGGGATAAATTCATCATAATTGTAAGTCCGGTTGCGCGTTTGGCCGCCTTGTGTTATATTGAAGAAAAAACGGCAGAGGTTTGGAGAAAAATGAAAAAAGTCCTTACCATCGGCATCGCCGGCGGGACCGGCTCCGGCAAAACCACCATTACGCGGCGCATCCAGTCGACCTTCGGCGACCGCGTTTGCGTTTTGTACCACGATGACTACTACAAGCGCCGCGACGAGCTGACCTACGAAGAGCGTGCCCGCATCAACTACGACGAGCCCGCCGCCTTCGACACCGATCTGCTGCTGGAGCAGCTGGAAGCCCTGCAGCGCGGCGAGACGGTCCGCTGTCCGGTGTACGACTACACGGTGCACAACCGCTCGGACAAAACCAAGCTCATCCGGCCCGCGCCGGTCATCCTGCTCGAGGGCATCCTGATCCTGGAGGACCCCGCGCTTTGCGAGAAAATGGACATCAAGCTGTTTGTCGACACCGATGCCGACGTGCGCATCCTGCGGCGCATCCGGCGCGATATGCGCGATCGCGGCCGCAGCTTTGAAAGCGTGATGAACCAGTACATCACCACGGTCAAGCCCATGCACGAGCGCTATGTGGAGCCCAGCCGCCGCAACGCGGACATCATCGTGCCCGAGGGCGGCCACAACGAGGTGGCGATGGAGCTTTTGACGCATCGGGTGCAGGCACATCTGCGGGAGGTGGACCATGGCTAAACTTTATTTTAAATACGGCGCGATGGGCTCGTCGAAATCGGCGCAGGCGCTCATCACGGCCTTCAACTACGAGGAGCAGGGGATGCGCTGCTGGCTCATCAAGCCCGCCACCGACACGCGCGACGGCGAGGACATCATCCGCAGCCGCATCGGCCTGGAGCGCGTGTGCCATGTGATCGGTCCGGACGATTCCATCGGCGCGCATTATCAGGCCGCGGGCTGGTGCGATGTGATCATTGCCGACGAGGCGCAGTTTTTTACCCCCGAGCAGATCGACGAGCTGCGCCGGATCGTGGACACGGCGGAGATACCGGTTTTGTGCTTCGGCCTGCGAACGGATTTTCTCACGCATCTGTTTCCGGGCTCGGCCCGGCTGATGGAGGTGGCCGATTCCATCACGGAGATCAAGACCATCTGCCGCTGCGGCCGCAAGGCCGTGGTGAATGCCCGGCTGGACGGCGAGGGCCGGGTGGTTACCTCCGGCGCGCAGGTGATGCTCGGCGGCAACGAAAGCTATGTGGCCATGTGCCACAGCTGCTGGCGCAAAAAGATCGACGAACAAGGCGAATGAAACAAAAGCGCGGACTGCTCTTGCAGCCCGCGCTTTTTTGCGCTTTGTTTCAGGAATTCTCGTCCTTTGTCTGGTCGTCGGAGGTGGATATGCCCATGTATTCGGAGAGCGTCTGGTCGGTGCCGGAGGCCTGGAGCCACTGGCCGTAATAGTCCGTTTGGAACACGCCGAGCATCCTTCGGTACAGGTCCAGATCGCCGTAATAGCTCCAGGCGGCGTAGCCGTCCGTGATGTCGTTATCGAACAGGCCGAGGACCTCGCGCTCGATGGCGGCGTTGTCGTAGGTGTAGTAGGCGCCGTCCCAGATCTGCAGCCAGGTGCGCACCTTGGCCGGCGAGGAGCATTCCGCCTGGCGGCGGTTCACCTTGGCGGCCCATGTGCTCAAAACGTCGTAGGGATGCTTGTAGGGGATGTAGTAGCCGGAGGAGGTCCAGTAGCTGGTATACGACTCCGGATACGGCGTGGCGCACATCACGTCCACGACCGTGCTGAACGCGTCCCAATATTGCCCGTAGCCGGACACGAACGGTTCGGCCACCTCGCCGTACACAACGGCGCTGACGTAGGTGTTGTGGTCGTGCAGTGTGTCCGCGGCGTACATGAGAAAGCGCTGCAGCGCCTGCGCGCGGGTCTCGCCGTTTTCGTTTCGCAGCTCGGTGCCGATGTAGTTGTCGATGCCGAAGGGCGACTGGAGATAGTCGAACATGATCTCGTTAAAGCCGAAGCTCTCCGCCGCCTCCACGGCCAGCGCGACCTTGATCTCCCACACCCGGCGGGAGAACAGGCTGGGCCAGGCCGTGCCGCTTATCAGCTGCAGCTCCCCGGTGGGCGAGCCGTAGGACAGCTTCGGGAAGGCCCGCGCCAGCACGTCGTCCTGGAAGGTGACGATGCGCGCGGCGGTGTAGTAGCCGGCATCCTGCACCTTCTGCACCACGGCGGCAAATTCCTCCTCGGACAGCACCGTGGTGTAGCCGGACAGAATGCCAAGATCGCGGATCGTTTCAAACGGGCAGGCCAGCGTGTAGTTGTCGCTGATGGTGAAAACAAAGGTGTTGATCTCGGTGCCCTGCGCCAGGGCGATGTATTCGTCGATGTTGTTCAGTGCGCTGCCGCGCGCGGGGATGTAGATGCAATAGCAGGAATCCGGCATGGTGTTGCCCTGGGCGCTGAAGTCGGCCTTGGCGCGCGGGAAATAGTCCAGCTCCTTCGGGTCGCCGCCGCCGTAGGGGTTGCCGCGGGCAGCATGGTTGGCGTAGCTTCTTTCGTCGTTGGTCCAGTTTTCCATGGCGTCGCTGAAGGTGAGCGCCACATAGTCCGAGCGGATCCAGCCCACGGTGTCGCCGCATTTGACCTGATACAGGTGCGCGCTGCCGTCGGCATCGAGATAGTCGTAGCCCAGCACATTCAGCGGCGTGCCCTTTTCCACATATTCCGACAGCGTGAGCTCATCCGGCGCGGCGAGCAGATTGGTGGCCGTGCGCACATAAAGCTGTGTTTCGCGCAAAACGCGGTCGGAGCTGGCGGCGATGTTTGCCACGGCGATGTAGGCGCGGCGGCCGTTATACCACACATGGTAATACTCGCTGCCGTCGTCGGCAGCGAACGGCTCCCAGCTTTCAAGCTCCAGCTGTATGCCGCGGCCGCAGTCCGCGAGCGGGCCGAGCCCCTCCGTGTAAACCGGCACGGTCACCTCGCCCTCGTTGGCCACAACGTAGCCGTAAACCGGCTCGGCCCAGCCCGAGGCGCTGGAGGAGACGGCGGGCTGCAGCGTCCGCTGGCGGTCAAAATCCACCACGGCGGTGCCGAACAGCATCAGTACAAAGCCGATGGCTGCGCACAAAAACAGCCGCTGCCATACCTTCATGCGGCGGCGGGGGGCGCGCTCGTATTCGGTTTTGTTCTTCTCGTGCGGCAAGGGCCTGGCCTCCTGTGGGCATACTTATCTGTAAAATAGCACATTTAGCGCCAAATGGCAAGATTGCCGTCCGGCGAAGGATGTGGTACGATGGCGAAAAAACAAAAAGGAGCGGAAACATGACGGATCTGGAAAGAGCGCGAAAGGTCTTCGGCACGGTGGGCTATGCCATGGAGCTGACCGGCTGCGTGATCGAGGAGGTCGCGCCCGGCTTTGCCCGCTGCACGCTGAAAATCGAGGACAAGCACCGCAACGGTCTCGGCGCGGTGATGGGCGGGGCCATCTACACCCTCGCGGACATGGCCTATGCCGTCGCCTCCAATTTCGACCGCGATGTCTTCGTCACCTCCTCCAGCCACATCTACTTCCTCAAAAGCGCCCGGACCGGCACGCTCACCGCCACCGCCCGCGAGGTCCGTTCCGGCCGCCAGACCTGTCTTTTTGAAGTGGAGATCCGCGACGATGCAGGCGATGAGATAGCCCATGCCAGCATCGGCGGAACCCTAGTAAAGCGCCGGTGACGGCGCGATCTTTTCGCGCAGAACATCGCCGGCTCGGCTCGACGTATAGCACATACGCCTTCGCCTCGCCGTCCTCCTTCTGCACGAAAATCTCTGCGCCGTGGGTTGGTCGTTTCGCGCAGAACATCGCCGCGTCAGAACCGATTGCGTTATGACTCGCCTGCGCGTGAACGCGAAGGCTCACTCCATCGGTTCTTCCTCTCCGCTCCGAACCGCTTCGCTGGGTTCGGAGCGGTTTTTTGGCTTATTCCTTCCCCTCCAGCACGGGCTGGAGCTGGCGGCCCTCGTGGGCGGCAAGCACGGCGGGGGCGAGCTTATCGTAATCGCAGCTGAGCGAGCAGGGCTTCGCGGCGGGATCGTCCTGATAAAACGGGACGAAATAGATGTTTTTCCGCGCCAGCAGCCGCCCGATGTTCTCCGCCGAGGCGCCGAGCCCGTCGTTCGTGGAAATGCCGAGCACCAGCGGCTTTCCGTTTCGCAGATGGCCCTTGACCGCCATGGTCACGGCGGTGTCCGTGATGCCGTGGGAGAGCTTTGCCAGCGTGTTGCCCGTGCACGGCACGATGGCCAGCACATCCAGCGCGCCCGAAGGGCCGAGCGGCTCCGCCCCGGCGATGGAATCCACGGCGGCCCTGCCCGCGGCAGCTTCCAGCGCCCGCCGCCAATCCTCCGCGCGGCCAAAACGGCTGTCGCGGCAGGCGTTTTCGGACAGAATGGGTATTATGTCAAACGATTCGCACAGCGGCTCCAGCACGGAAAACAGCTTTGAAAACGAACAGTACGAGCCCGTGAGGGCAAGACCCAGCTTTAATTTTTCCATCGTTCATCCTCCCGAATGGTTTCATAGATCGCGTCGCGCATGATAAGCGCCGCCTGCTGCGGCGCGTATTTTCCGGGTAGACCCGGCGCAAACAGAACCGGCGTTTCATCCGCCCAGCCGCCCGGCGCGCTGGCAAGATCCATGCACAGCGCCCCGCCGAAGCCGCCGCGCAGCACCGGCGCCGGTACCGTGTTGAACACGGCGTCGTATGTTCCGTGTATATTTATTATGTCAACTGCATGAAAACCGCTGCACGCGGCCTCCGCCCGGCTGTCGCTGCGCCGGGCCGCCACCGTGACGTGCGCGCCCAACGCGTCCAGCCGCCACGCCAGCTGCCGCCCGATGCGTCCGTAGCCCGCCACGAGCACGCTGCGGCCCAGAATGGGCGCGCGCCGCTGCATCCAAAGCGATATTGCGCCCTCCGCCGTGAGCGCGGCGTTTTTCACGGCGTAGCTTTCGTTTTCGTAATAGGGAAGTCCCCGGCGCTTGCCCGGCGGCGCGATGACTACGCCGTCGGCGCCGAGCTCATGCCCGTCGGCGGTCAGCAGCCGTTCCAGCGCGGCAAAGCGCGGGTCGGCCCCCTGCAGATCAAATCGCATTCACATCACCTCTTGCCATGTTATGCCGAAACGTGTAAAATTGACAATACAACGGACAATAAGGAGCGAGAAAGCATGAAGGATATATTCACCCCCGCGGACATACTTCTGCCGAAAAAGGGCACGGATATGGCCAAATGGACGGTCGTGGCCTGCGACCAGTTTTCCGCGCAGCCGGAATTTTGGGAGGAATTCGATTCCTACGTTGGCCCGGAGCCCTCGGCCCTGCGGCTGATGCTGCCGGAGGCGTATCTGAACGCGCCGGATGTGGCCGAGCGCAAGACGGCCATGTGCCGCACGATGCACGAATACGCGGTGGGGGATGTTTTTGAAACGATCCCCGATTCTTATGTATATGTGGAGCGAACGCTCCCTAACGGCAGGATTCGGCGTGGCCTGGTGGGGAAGCTTGATCTGGAGGCCTACGACTGGACACCGGGGTCGGAAAGCCCTGTGCGCTCCACGGAGGCGACCGTGCCCGAACGGCTGCCCACGCGCGTGGAGCTGCGGCGGCAGTGCGAGCTGGAGATGCCGCACATTGTGCTGTTCATCGACGACGAGGCCGATGCCGTGCTGTCCAAGGCGGAAAAGGGCGAGCTTTTGTATGATTTCGATCTGCACGCAAATGGCGGCCACATCGCCGGCTGGCGCGTGACGGGCGCGGCGGCGGATGCCCTGTGCGCGGCGTTTGACGCCCTGCCGGAGGAGCTGGCCTTTGCCATGGGCGACGGCAACCACAGTCTCGCCGCGGCCAAAAACCGCTGGGAGGAGCTCAAGGCGGCGGGGGCCGGGATGGACCATCCCGCGCGCTGGGCGCTGGCGGAGGTGGAGAACCTGCACGATGAGGCCGTGGAGTTTTATCCCATCCACCGCGTGCTGTTCGGCACCGACGAGGGCGGCTTCATCCGCGAGCTGTCCGGCCGGGATACCGGCGAGCTGGTGGCGGAGGCGGATGCGTTCTGCCGCGAGTATATCGCCGCGCACGGCGGCCATGTGGATTATATCCACGGCGATGCCGAGGCGCGTGAAATGGGCTCACAGCCCGGCTGCGCCGCGCTTTTGCTGCCCACGCTGCCGAAGACAGAGCTTTTTGCCCACATTCAAAGTGCCGGCAACTACCCGAAAAAGAGCTTTTCCGTGGGCGAAACGCTGGATAAGCGCTGGTATTTGGAGTGCCGCCGCATCGCGAAATGATATTCGCTCTTGCAAATCGCGTGCGCTTTGCTATAATAAACATAGTTAGTCAGCTAATTTAAAAAATTTAGTATAGAGGAGAGAAGAACATGGCCTATACCTATGAAGACTACAAGAAGATCTACGAGTCGAAAAAAGGCACCGTGGATCAGGCGCTGGATCTCATCCAGTCCGGCGATGTGATCTGGTGCTCGAACAACTACAACGAGCCCACCACCCTGTTCGGCCGTCTGCACGAGATCGCCCCGCGCGTGGAGAACGTGATCGTGTACAAAAGCCGCATCGGCGAGTATCCGTTCCTCATCACCCCGGGCATGGACGGCCACATCAACTGCGCCAACTACTTCTACGGCCCGAGCTACCGCAAGGCCCACAAGCTGCGCAACTCCATGTTCATCCCCGTGGACCTGCCCAACTACTACCGCTCCGTGAATATGCACCGCCCCTGCAACATCTTCACGGCGCAGGTGTCCCCCATGGACGAGCACGGCAATATGTACATCGGCATGAACCAGACCATCGAGTACTACGCCGTCCGCGATGCCATCGAGCAGAAAAAGAAGATCATCGTGGAAGTCAACCCCAACCTCACCTACATGAACGGCTCCGTGGCCATCCCCGTCGAGGCGGTCACCCTGCTGTATGAAGTGGACACCCCCGAGTACTGCATCGGCGGCATCAAGACCACGGAGCTGGAAGACCAGATCGGCAAAACCGTGGCCGGCCTCATCGACGACGGCGACACCATCCAGATGGGCATCGGCGGCATCCCCGACACCGTGGGCCGCTACCTGCTGGACAAGAACGATCTGGGCCTGCACACCGAGCAGTTCACCTCCTCCATGGCCGGCCTGATCGAAAAAGGCGTCATCACCGGCAAGAACAAGGTGTTCGACAAGGAGCTGCACGTTGGCGTGTTTGCCGACGGCACCCACGAGCTGTATCAGTATCTGCACGACAACCCCAAGTGCATGATGAAGCCCGGCCCCGAGGTCGTTAATCCCTTCAACATCGCCCGCCAGGACCACATGGTCTCCATCAACACGCTTGTGGAGATCGACCTGACCGGTCAGATCGCGGCCGAGTCCATCGGCCCGACCCAGTACTCCGGCTCCGGCGGCGGCTTCTGCTTCACGCTGGGCACCTACTACGCCGAGCACGGCAAGGGCATCATGGCCTTCACCAGCCGCACCAACAAGGGCCTTCCCAAGATCAAGGCCCAGCTCACGCCGGGCGCCATTGTTACGCATCAGCGCAACTATGTGCAGTATGTTGTCACGGAGTACGGCTGCGTGAATCTGCGCGGCATGGACGTGCGCGAGAGAGCCAAGGCGCTTATCTCCATCGCCCATCCCGATGACCGCGACGCGCTGGATGCCGCGGCCCGCGAGCTTTGCTACTACTGATAAACCCAGTAAAATCAAGGGAGGACGCCGATTTCGGCGTCCTCCTTTTTGCGCGCAAATGCATCTCAAAAAGATAAAATAGTTACAAATCTTACATAGCCCTTGACAAAGACATAGGAATACTATATATTGTGTCTTGCTGCTTAGCGAAACCACCAGATGGAACAAGATATATATGCTATGAAAATTCATGGGTTACAAAAAGTTACACTGCTGGACTTCCCCGGAAAGGTGGCCTGCACGGTGTTCACAGGCGGGTGCGATTTCCGCTGTCCCTTCTGCCACAACGCCTCGCTGGTCGAGCCGGAGCGTTTTCCGGCGGTTATGGAAGAGGACGAGCTGTTTGCTTTTTTGAAAAAGCGGCAGGGCGTGCTCGACGGTGTGGCTATCACGGGCGGGGAGCCGCTGCTGCATCCGGACGCGGCCGATTTTCTCAAACGCATCCGCGCGCTCGGCTATGCCGTGAAGCTCGACACAAACGGCTCGTTCCCCGCGCGCCTGCGAGACATCGTGGAGGCGGGGCTGGTCGACCGCGTGGCGGTGGATATCAAAAATTCGCCGGAGAAATACGCCGAAACGATCGGCGTGCCGGGCTTCGATCTTGGCCCCGTGCGCGAGAGTGCGGCGTTTTTGATGGAAGGCCATGTGGACTATGAATTCCGCACCACGGTGGTAAAGCCCCTGCATCAGGCGGAGGATTTCGAGGCCATCGGCCAGTGGATCCGCGGGGCGCAGGAATACCATTTGCAGCGCTTCACGGACTCCGGCGAGCTGATAAACGGCGCCGGGCTCGGCCCGTGGGACGATGAGAGCATGAAGACATTCGCGGAAACGGCGCGACGCTATGTTCCGCATACATATTTACGAGGCATATAGGATAAGGAGAGGAAAAAGCATGTATCAGGTGAGCAAGCGAGACGGCAAGATCGTCGAATTCGACATCGAAAAGATCTCTGCCGCCATCACAAAGGCGTTCGACGCCACGGAAACGAACTATACCCCCAGCGTGATCAACTTCCTCGCGCTGATGGTCACGGCGGACTTCGAGCCGAAGATCAAGGACGGTCTTGTGTCCGTGGAGGCCATCCAGGATTCCGTGGAGTCCGTTCTCAGCCGCGGCGGCTACGAAAACGTGGCCAAGGCGTACATTCTCTACCGCCGCAACCGCGAAAAGCTGCGCAACATCAATTCCACCTACCTTGACTACAAGGACACGGTGGACTCCTATCTGCGCGAAATGGACTGGCGCGTGAAGGAAAACTCCACCGTCACCTACTCCGTGGGCGGCCTGATTTTGTCCAACTCCGGCGCCATCACGGCCAACTACTGGCTCAGCGAGATCTACGACGATGAGATCGCCTCGGCCCACCGCGGCTGCGACCTGCATCTGCACGATCTGTCCATGCTCACCGGCTACTGCGCCGGCTGGAGTCTCAAGCAGCTGATCGAGCAGGGCCTCGGCATCCCCGGCAAGATCAACTCCTCGCCCGCGTCGCATCTGTCCACGCTGTGCAACCAGATGGTCAACTTCCTCGGCATCATGCAGAACGAGTGGGCCGGTGCGCAGGCGTTCTCCTCCTTCGATACCTATCTGGCCCCCTTCGTCAAGGCCGACAACCTCAACTATAAAGAGGTCAAGCAGTGCATCCAGTCGTTCGTCTACGGCGTGAACACGCCCAGCCGCTGGGGCACGCAGGCGCCGTTTTCCAACATCACGCTCGACTGGACCGTGCCGGCCGACCTGCGCGACCTGCCCGCCATCGTGGGCGGCAAGCCCATGGACTTCACCTACGGCGACTGCAAGGCGGAGATGGACATGGTCAACAAGGCCTTCATCGAGATCATGGTCGAGGGCGACGCCCATGGCCGCGGCTTCCAGTATCCCATCCCCACCTACTCCATCACGAAGGATTTCGACTGGTCGGAAACGGAAAACAACAAGCTGCTGTTCGAGATGACGGCGAAGTACGGCACGCCCTACTTCTCCAACTACATCAACTCCGACATGGAGCCGTCCGACGTGCGTTCGATGTGCTGCCGTCTGCGTTTGGATCTGCGCGAGCTGCGCAAGAAATCCGGCGGCTTCTTCGGCTCCGGCGAGTCCACCGGCTCCATCGGCGTGGTCACGCTCAATATGCCGCGCATGGCGTATCTGGCCACGGACGAGCAGGACTTCTACCGCCGTCTTGACCATCTGATGGATGTGGCCGCGCGCAGCCTGGACATCAAGCGCCGCGTGATCACAAAGCTGCTGGACGAGGGCCTGTACCCCTACACGAAGTATTATCTCGGCACCTTTGCCAACCACTTCTCCACCATCGGCCTTGTGGGCATGAACGAAGCGTGCCTGAACGCCAAGTGGCTCGGCTGCGACATGACGGACGAGCGCGCCCAGAAGTTCACCGGCGAGGTTCTCGACCATATGCGCGAGCGCCTGAGCGACTATCAGGAGAAATACGGCGACCTGTTCAACCTCGAGGCCACCCCCGCCGAGTCCACCAGCTACCGTCTGGCCAAGCACGACGTGGCGAAGTATCCCGACATCATCACCGCCAGCGAGGCCGGCGGTACCCCGTACTACACCAACTCCTCCCATCTGCCCGTGGGCTACACGGAGGACGTGTTCACGGCGCTGGATGTGCAGGACGAGCTTCAGACCAAGTATACCTCCGGCACGGTGTTCCATACCTTCCTGGGCGAGAAGCTGCCCGACTGGAAGGCGGCGGCGTCGCTGGTGCGCAAGATCGCGGAGAACTACAAGCTGCCGTACTACACCATGAGCCCGACCTACTCCGTTTGCAAAAACCATGGCTATCTCACCGGCGAGCAGTATGTCTGCCCCGAGTGCGGCGCGGTCACGGAGGTCTATTCCCGCATCACGGGTTACTACCGCCCCGTGCAGAACTGGAACGCCGGCAAAACGCAGGAATTCAAAGACCGCAAGACCTACGACATCGGCCGCAGCCATCTGACCCATGTGCGCAACATGGCCGCCGAGGCCATGGCCCAGAGCGCGGGCACGCCCGTTGTGACCGGCGAGGCGCAAACGCTGCTGTTCGTGGGCGCGACCTGCCCCAACTGCAAGCTGGCCGTGCAGATGCTCGACAAAGCCGGTGTGGCCTATGACACCGTCATGAGCCAGGACAATGTGGAGCTGTGCAAGAAATACGGCGTGATGGCCACGCCCACGCTCATCATCACCGACGGCGAGAACACCGAGAAATACGCCGGTGCCGGTGCCATCAAAAACTTCCTGAAAAGCGAACAGGCCGTGTAAAAAACCGATATAACCCAAGCCGCCGACCCGAATGGGCCGGCGGTTTTGATTCTCTATGTTCAAGGGCAGAACGGAGTATAGGCCTGGTGGATCCAATGGCTCCCTCTGATGAGGGCGGCAAGGGTGCGTTTGTATACCCCGCTTCTTATAGCAGAAAAAACGGGGAGCCCGGATGGGCTC